>DATGQB010000170.1:0-6640 GCA_035304405.1 Edaphocola sp. | reverse complement strand
AATTTAAAAGAAAATTATTATGGCAAATAATCCACAAAATAGTGAAAAAAGCATAATAAATTATGGTTTTTGAGCTATTGAAGTGGATTAGAAGCAAGAATAATTTTATATAAAGAGTCTAATGCGTAATCTGGGTTGAAGGTTAATGTTTTCAAAAGCTATTGGCGTCGCCGGCGATTTCATTTGTAAAAGCAAAAAGCCCGACCATAGTTGCCGGGCTTTCGGTATGCCTAAATTAACACACTAGAATCTGAATCCTAGTGTAAAGAAAAAGTCCGCCTGTCTGCTGCGATAAGGATTGATGGCGCCCATGAGGCTGTTGGTGCCTAATCCCAGCTGAAGCACACCAAGCTTAAAGCCTACATTGGCTCCTAAATCGACGATGTTTCTAAACTGATTGACATTTACACCCGCGCTCACTCTGTTGGTCCAGTTGTATTGGTAATACAGCGTAGTCCAAGGGGAAGAGGCTGCATTGTATCGATTACTGAATCCTTGTACAATACTCAAGCCTACATTATGTTTAAAATAAGAATGCCCCCTTTTATCCAGACGACTCTTGATACCATAATTGCCATTAAAGGTGAGTTTGCTGCCTAAGCGGGTTCTGAACTCTTTGTTGCTTGTTTGTATATCCAGGTCTTCTACAGGATCCCACTCGCTGCTCTCTTCCGTGCCATTGGGGCCGGCTACGAAGTTATACCCCTCCCAGTTGATATGAGTATTCTGAGACTGGAAATGCCAGCCGGCATCCTTATTGAAGCGGATAGCGCCATTGTCCACCGCAGCGATGCTCAAGGTGATATTTTTATACGTTACGGTAGCACCCAGGTCTAGAGCAAAGCCACGACCCAGAGCATTGGAAATATTATCATAATCCATGTCGTCCAGCTCTTCACCTTCTATCAGCTTTTCAAAATTGATGACACCACCGGCATCACCTTCGACCTTTCCTGAGAGCGAGATGTAAGAACCATCTTCTGCAGTGTAAAATCCAAGTCGGGACGATTTGCTATGAGCGGCAAACTCTCCTATCAGATAGCGCAGTCGAACTGCAGGGGTGATGGATAAAGCGCCTTTAGTGAAAGTCTTGCTCAGTGCTACACCAAAGTCTGTATAAGCAATAGTGCTCACTTCTGGTTCGAAATAAACCGTTTGGCCGGCATACTGTTTATTGCCCTTGTACAGCATGTTGATAAATTCATCGTTAACGGTCACACTGGCATGAGCATGTTGTCTTACAGACAAGCTCATTCTAAATTGATTTTTCGGCTTTCCTATGCCAAAATTGGCATGAAAGAGCGTAAAGTCTGAATGGAATGAGAGCTCATTTCTATCTCTCAAATTGTCAATCATATCCCTTACCGGGCCAAAATTGATATTGTCGTCATCATAGTCTCTGGCGAAGTCTAACACGCCCCCTGCTGCCAGGAAATTGTTGGTGACTCTGAGGTTCAGCCCCATAAAAGGGCCTACGTTAAGGTGGAAGCCAGAAGTATTTTTGAGTAGTGCAGGATTTAAAAACGAACCTTCGGAAGCCCAAATTGGCGAAGGGGCAAGTGTTTGAATATTAGCTTGTGCAGAAACTTCTTTGCTGCCGGCCATAAGCAATAGACCGCAAGCGAGTATATATTTAGCGTTCATTAAAGTTGATTTTAAGTTAAGGTTTAAGAGGTCGCAGCTTCGTGTATGGAGGCACTATAACATGAAAGATTTCAGCGCCAGTTTGATATCGCCTATGATTTTGATATCAATTACTTGCTGCTTATGTACATATACATTGCTGCCATCGTAGCCGTTTGAGTTGAGCCCTAGGCTGTACACTACTTGAGTAGCATCTTTAAGTCTTAGCAGGCGGCTTTTATTGAGATTTGTTTCAAAGCGGGTGAGCGTTGCTTCCGTCACTTCAGAGCCATTGTATTGTGCACCACTCGCTACCACCGCCGGGTAGAAAAGTGAGTCTATGGTCTGATGGTTATGGTCTAGAAAGTAAATCTGAAAGCCTAAATTTATAGGCAGTCCATTATTAGCGCTGAAGAGTAGGGTAGCGTTGGCCATGCTATCGGTGATGCGGTCGTTCCATTCATCAATATCCAGCGTAGAGCCATCAAAATCAGCAGTATCACTCAATTGGTAAGATTTGTTGGTAGCAACATAGAGTTCTTCTACTGAAGCTTTTTTGAAATGCAGGTCAAAGGTAAGAGACTGAGGGAATACCTTATTTTCATACGCGTCTATTGTTAGCGAATCTACCGAAACATAGATGGTATTACCTACGGTCTTTTGCGACAAATCAAGCTCAAATTTTTGAGTCTGTCCTTCGCTGATGTCATTTGGGAAAACCAAGTTAAACAAGACTTCATTGGAAGCCGAACTTCTTACACTCACTTTGGTGCCTGCCTTGATAGCCACTTCAAAATTGTTGGTTAAGGTCATGTCTATCAAGCATTCGTTAAATGTGATTTCATGTACCAAATCATTGGTCTCTATTGCATAAGGTCCGATATTGGTAAAGGTAAGTGGCACCGGGCTGGAAGAAGGGATGGTGCTACTCAGTCCCAGCTCTTCACCGGAAACCTCAAAATAGGCATACTTGTCGTGAATAGAGGTAAGACTGAGAGGACTTACTTGCCCCTTGGCTAAGGGAAGCAGCCATTCACTGGGGATAGGGTCATTGTCATAATTCTTTTTTTTGCAGGAGCTGCTCAGTAATAGTGTAAGGGACACTATAATTAATGGTAGAAATCTACAATTCATAAACATTGGCATTTTTTGCAAATCTATAACAAATAGTCCAAAATCTTATGCTAATCAGAATGTATTTATATGTAGATTAATGGCACAAAAAAGTCGCCCCACCAATGGAGCGACTGTTTATCGTTAATAATTTTGTTTCTTTATTGTATATGTTTTATTTTTTCAAATGCTGTGGCATCGGTGCCAGTTGCACATAGTCGCTTATTGCCTCTATATAAGAGCAACCAGGGCGTTTTTCCTCTTTGAGTTTTACTGCCATATTGTTAAGCACCTTCTGGATGTTTTGTGCGTAATCTACCTGACCAAATGAGTGCGCCAGCTGACCGTTGAGTTCCTGAATTTTCTCTTTGGCAGCTTTCAGCACTGGCACATTTTGTCGCATGATGTACCATTCTGCAAACTCATGCACATAATAGTTAATGATAGATTTTGCTTTTGGTACTTCTGCCTCTCGCATTTTCAATGTAGCATCATTGATTTTAGAGAGGTCGTCAACATTGGCCAGTACCGTAGCCTCGAGCTCTTTTACACTCGGGCAGATATTATTTGGAATGGATAAATCTACCAGAACTTTGCCCGGGTATGCAGCAATCATATCTTTGGTGACAATAGGCTGCTCTGCATTGGTAGCCACAATGATAATATCATATTGTGCAATCGCCTCTTGCAGTTGCGCATATGGAATCATGCTGATGCCAAGCTCTTGGGCAAAAGCCTCGGCTTTTGCCTCTGTACGATTGATTACCGCAAGGTGCTGGCAACCAATTTCCTGAAGTAGATTCTTACAGGTACTTTTGCCTATATCTCCGGTGCCTAGAACCAGTATTTTTTGTTCTGCAAGTCGGGTACAGTGTTCTTTAAGAAACATAACAGCAGCATAGGCCACAGATACCGTTCCAGAACTTAAATTGGTTTTACTTCTTATGGCTCTTGATGACTGCAAAACGGTATTGAACAATCTGTCGATAAACATATTGGTCATGTGGCGCTCTTTGGCAAATGTGTAGGCAGTTTTTAATTGCCCCACAATTTCATAATCACCAAGAATCTGAGAATTAATACCGGCAGCCACGTTGAAAAGGTGCTGCACCGCCACCGTGCTCTGTTTTACGTAAGCATATTTTTTGAAGGTTTGGATATCTCCCGTAGTAAATCTGCATAAAAGCCCCATAAGCAATACCGGGTCTTTGGCTATGCCATAAATCTCGGTACGATTGCATGTGGAAAGTACGAAAGTGGTACTCACACCATATTCGGGCGCAGCTTTCAACAGAGCCTCATAGGCTTCATTGTTGATGGCGTAGGCACTTCTTATCTCTGTGCTGGTGTTTTGGTAACTCATACCAATACACCAAAAAAAATGCAAACCGTTTTTCTCTTCTAAAAGCATGTCGAAATTATCCAATTGCAATTGCTAAGGGCAAAGGTACATCTTACCAAGCAGAAGTAAAAGGCTATTTGTCATAGATTTGTCATATAGCGCCATAACATGATTAAAATCATGTTTAGAAGCTGCTGTGCTAATAATAACCTACTTTTGCACTGTACTTGTAACTCCCTATTTTATGGCAAAAACAGGATTGATTCTACTCAATTTAGGTTCCCCGGATTCTACTGCTGTCCCTGATGTGAAGAAATATCTCATAGAGTTTCTTATGGATGAAAGGGTAATAGACAAGCCTTATTGGCTACGCACGATTTTGGTGAAATGGATAATTGTACCTTCTCGTGCACCTAAATCTGCAGAGGCATATAAAGGAATCTGGTGGCCCCTAGGCTCCCCGCTTAAAGTAATTACGCAACAACAGATGGATGCCTTGCGGGATAAGGTGGATATGTCTATGAGTATTGCCATGCGCTATGGAAATCCTACGCCGGAGGCAGCCTATGAAGCCATCCTTCAGCAAATGCCTGATGTGGAAGACATCATTATCTTCCCTCTATATCCTCATTATGCTATGAGTAGCTATGAGACTGCCGTAGAGCATATGAAGGACACTTATCGCCGCAAGGGATACAAGTTCAAACTTAAAGTGATACCACCTTTCTACGACCATCCGGCATATATTCATGCTTTGGCCGAAAGCATGCGACCATATTTAAAAGATAGTTTTGACCAAGTACTATTTAGCTATCACGGTATTCCTGAGCGACATCTGGCAAAGACCGACCCTAGTGGTAAGCATCCCATGTTTGTTACAAACTGTTGCACCGAGCAAGACCCCGGGCATAAAACCTGCTATCGCTATCATGTGACCAAGACTACAGAGTTGGTGGCAAGAGAGCTGGGCCTCAGCAAAGAGCAGTACCAACTAAGTTATCAGAGTCGTCTGGGTAGAGACCCCTGGTTGTCGCCAAGCACCCAGAATGTAATTCCGGAGATGCCTGCCAAAGGTATCAAAAGACTTAAGGTGGTCTGCCCATCTTTTGTGTCAGACTGTCTGGAGACATTGGAAGAAATAAATATGGAGGCCAGAGAAGATTTCTTGAAAGCAGGTGGCACCAGCTTCGACTATATCCCATGTGTCAATACGCAAGAGGTATGGATAGATACTATGGTAAAGCTGCTGGATACCGCAGAGCCACTTTAGTCCACATTTTAAGCAAGCCTATAGTGTATGAAATACTCAATATTAGACCTAGCCACGATTCGCCACGGTGATTCAATATCCGAAACCTTTGATAAATCCGTTCGTGCTGCACAATGGGCAGAACAGCTGGGGTATACCCGTTATTGGTTTTCAGAACATCATAATTTTCCTAACGTTGCCAGTGCCGCTACGTCTTTATTGATAGGGCATATAGCAGCACAAACCAGCAAGCTGCGAGTGGGTTCCGGTGGTATTATGCTGCCTAATCATACACCCTTGTCCGTGGCGGAGCAGTTTGGCACATTGGAGGCCTTGTTTCCCGGCAGGATAGATTTGGGTCTTGGGCGTGCTCCGGGTACAGATATGCAAACCGCCGCTGTGTTAAGACGGGGGCGTATAGAGCACAATTATGATTTTGAGGCTCATATACGGGAGCTGATGCAGTTTATGAGTAATGATAATGCTCATGCCGCGATTAGAGCCATTCCTGGTGAGGGTGCACAGGTGCCCATTTATATTTTGGGCTCCTCTACTGATAGTGCTTTCCTGGCTGCCAAAATGGGTATGCCGTATGCATTTGCAGCTCATTTTGCACCCGCGCAATTAGAGCTGGCAATGCGGCTGTATGAGCAGCATTTTGTTCCATCCGCTTTCTGCCCTGAGCCGTATAAACTTATATGTATCAATATAATTGCTGCAGATGAAGAACATGAAGCTGCACGTTTGGCCCAATCTCATCTTCAAGCTTTTGCCAACATTGTTACAGACAGGCGCAGCCCCTTACTGCCACCGGAGGATTGCGATGTGTACAGTCTGCCCCAAGAGGTGCTGAGGCATGTACAGCACATGGCTGCTTGCACCTTTGTGGGGGCACCTGCAGGCATTGAAGCTTCTTTACGTGAATTCACAAACGCACTCAAACCCCAAGAAATCATTATTTCTGGAAATATCTACGATTTTGAAGCCAAGTTGCATTCTTATAAGATAGCCGCTGAGATTATCCAAGCCATGTAGAAGGCCAAAGCCGGCACTCTTTAATAGTGCTTTGGCCTTTCGCGATACCTGCTTACATTTAGAAATTGGCTGGCATTTACTCGTGCTACCACCTAATGGCGGTGGCGTCTGCAGAATTTTGTGCACTGCATCTGCTGTCACATTATTGTGGCATGATTGGTTGGGATGCAAGGGCTTAAGTTAGCTTTCTTGCCGCTTTGTCCTCCCCCTTCGGATTATTTAGTGTTATTGCTCGGGTCAAACTGCGGATTTTGCATTCTATTCAGATGCAGAATCTT
>DATGQB010000169.1:0-4994 GCA_035304405.1 Edaphocola sp. | reverse complement strand
GGAAAACAGTCTTGGATGTATTTGCCTATGCCGGAGGTTTTTCGGTACATGCACTAGTGGGTGGGGCAAAAATGGTTACCAGCGTGGATTTGAGCAATCAGGCGCTCGCTTTGGCAGAGCAAAATGCAGCCTTGAATCAGTATCCCGGTAAGCTCAAGACAGTAGCCGGAGATGCTTTTGAAATACTTAATAATATGATTGAGGAGCGGCAGCAGTATGATATTGTGGTCATAGACCCCCCTTCATTTGCCAAGCAGCAGTCGGAGGTGCCAGTAGCCATAAAGCGTTATGAGCAGCTGGCAGTACTTGGAGCAAAGCTATGCCGAAAGTCTGGGATGCTAATACTTGCATCTTGTTCTTCTAGGGTAAGTCTCGAAGACTTGTTGCAGGCACACCGAAATGCTTTTGCCAAGCTGGGGTTGAAACCGGTACTGTTCCAGACCACCACTCACGACTGGGATCATCCTGCAGGTATACCAGAGCTATCTTACCTCAAAACGGCATATTATAGAATGTAATTAGGTCAGGAGTCCAGTTTGGACCATTTTTCTAATTGTTGCACGGCTGCATGCATATCTTTGGGCAGCGGGGCTTCTATGGATATCATCGAGCCATCACTATGAGGGAATCTTAGTGCCGCGGCATGAAGTGCCAAGCGTCCCAGTATGGGTTTTTCTTCGCCAAGAGGGTCGGTATTCTTATATTTCTTTTTGATTTGAGAAAGCAATATTCCCTTCCCATTTCCATATAGTTTATCTCCAACCACAGGATGGCCGATATACTGCATATGCACCCGTATCTGGTGCGTTCTACCGGTGTGGAGTTGCAGGCGCACAAGGCTGTATTGTGCCCATTCCTGCACTACTGTATAGTCAGTGTGAGCTTGCTTACCTCTTTTGTGCACCAGCATAGAGCCACGGCGGGCCATATTCTCTGCTATAGGTTCTTTTATGGTGCCTTCAGCCTTCAGTAGACGGCCATTCACAAGAGCAAGATAATACTTTTCTACCCCTCTGTTTTCAAAGAGTTGAGACAGATATTTATGGCTTTCTTCGTCTTTGGCATAAATAATGATGCCGCTGGTATCTTTGTCCAGACGATGCACCGGTAGTATGCCGGGATATTTGTTCAAAGCAATTTTATACAGATTGGGTGCATCTGCATCAAACCTGTCAGGAATGCTCAACAAGCCGCTGGGTTTATTAAAAGCAATATAGTGTTCGTCTTCGTGAATGATAGCTAACTTCATGCGTAATGTGTGTCCGGCCTGGTGCTAAGCTTTAGAATTAGTACTGGAAAGTTCCAAATTCGCTTTCGATAATAAGTTCATTTTTGGGAGCAGCTTCTACGCGTCCACTTATCTGAGCCTCGATGCCAAATTCTGCTGCGATAGCTACAAGGTCTTTGGCAGTAGCCTCATCAGTAAATATTTCTAGGCGCATACCCATGTTAAACACCTGATACATTTCTCTCCAGTCGGTGCCGGCAGCTTTTTGTATCATTCTAAAGATAGGAGGCGCTGCAATGAGATTATTTTTTACAATACGCAAACCCTCCGGCATATAGTGCATACATTTAGTTTGTCCACCACCGGAGCAGTGAATAATACCGTTAATACGGTCAAAATGTTTGTTCAATATTTTAAGCAAAAGTGGCGCATAAGTACGGGTAGGCGATAAAATCATTTTGCCTGCGTCTAAAGGTGTTTCGGTGGCATCGGTAAGGTGGTAGCTACCGTTGTACACCACTTCTTTAGGCAGATTAGGATCTACACTTTCCGGATATTTGCTTGCATAGTCATGATGCAATAATTCGTGGCGTGCACTGGTCAAACCATTTGAGCCAATGCCAGAATTATAGCTATCTTCATATACTGCTTGCCCGAATGATGCAAAGGAAACAATGACATCACCGGGTTTGATATTGTCGGTAGTAACAATCTTTTTTCGAGGCATACGACAAGCCATGGTGCCATCAACAATAATAGTGCGCACCACATCACCCACATCAGCAGTTTCCCCGCCCATAAAGTGAACATCTACGCCATACTGCTTCAACGTGTCGAAAAATTCCTGAGAGCCATTAATTACCGCAGCAATCACCTCGCCCGGAATTAAATGTTTGTTGCGACCAATTGTGCTGGAGTAGGTAAATGGACCTACAGCACCCACACAAAGCATATCATCGATATTCATTACAATCGAATCAATGGCTATGCCTTTCCATACGCTAAGATCACCAGTTTCTTTCCAATACATATAAGCAAGGATAGATTTGGTGCCGGCGCCATCTGCGTGCATGATATTGCAATACTCTGGGTCGTTTGCCCAATAGTCGGGATATATTTTGCAGAATGCTTTTGGAAATAGTCCTTTATCTAGCGAAGCTACCGCTTTGTGAACTTCTTCTTTTTGCGCAGAAACGCCTCTTAATGCGTAACGGTCTCGTGGATTCATGCAGCAAAATTACAAATACAATTAGGAATTTCAAATTTGGAGTTGAGTGTCGAAAACTTGCTCGGCGGTCTTCATGTTTCAAGAAGTCATTTGTTCGGAAGGGAGCTTCTGTTTTGGACCTTCAATTGTACTTTTGGAGTACTGTATCCATTTGTATGTCAGTATATTAGAAAGTATTGCGCTTGGCTGTTATTGATTTAGGGCAATTTGCTATCAGTAGAGATTCCAAACTGTATAATAGCTCTTAATAAAACTGAAATAGTTTGTACATTTGCGGAGTTTATGTACCGGTTAATTAGATACTTTTTTTTCAAGCAAGAGCCTGAGCGTGTACACTATTGGACTATGTCCATGTTGCGCAAAGCTTTAGCAATTCCCTTTGTTCGTACGTATTTTGCAAAAGCATGTGCTTCGCCTGCCCATTTGTCAAGAACGCTTTGGGGGATAACCTTTAAAAATCCGGTGGGACTGGCCGCAGGTTTTGACAAGGATGCAAAATATATTGACCAGTTGGCTCAGCTCGGTTTTGGTTTTATCGAAATAGGTACCCTCACACCTGTGGGGCAGCCCGGTAATGAGCAACCCAGACTGTTTCGTCTGCCCGCCGATAAGGCTTTAGTCAACAGGATGGGCTTTAACAATGAAGGGGTAGAAGCAGCAGTGGCTCGTTTGCGCAAGCGAAAGTCTGATGTAATCATAGGTGGTAATATTGGTAAGAATAAAGTTACCCCCAATGAGCAGGCCGATGATGATTACGAACGTTGCTTTCGGGCATTGTATGATGTAGTGGATTATTTTACGGTAAATGTAAGTAGCCCTAATACACCCAATCTTCGTGCCCTGCAAGATAAAGAGCCGTTGCAACGATTACTCAACAAGCTGCAAATTATAAATGCCGAGCTAGGTAAGCCTAAACCTATTCTGCTGAAAATAGCTCCGGACTTGACCAATGAGCAGCTGGATGATATCATCGATATCGTGAATACTACCAAAATACATGGTATTGTGGCTACTAATACCACTATCGAGCGTAGCGGTCTCAAAACAGATAGTAGCGAGGTAGATGCAATAGGTGCGGGTGGCCTTAGTGGACTGCCTTTGAAGGAAAGAGCTACCGAGGTTATCAGATATATTCATAAACACAGTAATGGGCAGATTCCGATTGTTGCCGTAGGTGGTATCTTTACCGCAGCTGATGCTCAGGAAAAATTAGATGCCGGAGCTAGTCTGGTGCAGGTATATACGGGATTTATCTATGAAGGCCCGATGATTGTCAAAAACATTTGTTCTCAAATTAAATATCAATAATTAACACTAGTATGAGTCGTAATTTAATTACACTAGATGATTTCACAATTGACCAAACGCGTCAATTCCCCAAGGCCACCGGACAACTGTCTTCGCTGCTGCGCGATATTGGCCTGGCTTGTAAGATTATTAACAAACAGGTAAACAAAGCTGGTCTGGTAGATATAATTGGCAAGTTCGGTGCTACAAACGTGCAGGGGGAAGAGCAAATGAAGCTGGATGTTTATGCCGACGAAATGCTGATAAATGTGTTGAAACGTAGTGAAGACTGTGCTGGTATTGCTTCTGAAGAGAACGATAATTTTGTCGCATTCGAAGATGAATATTCTAAGAATGCTAAGTATGTGGTGCTTTTCGACCCCTTGGATGGTTCTTCCAATATCGATGTAAATGCATCTATCGGTACTATTTTTGCCATTTACAAGCGCGTAACGCCTATTGGTCAGCCGGTATCTGCAGAAGATTTCTTGCAGGAAGGTAGCAGACTTATGGCTGCGGGATACGTAATCTATGGAAGCTCGACTATGCTAGTATATGCTACTCGCTTGGGTGTGAATGGCTTTACATTGGAGCCTTCTATCGGTGAGTTCTGCCTGTCTCATCCTAACATGCAAGTAAAAGCTGATGGTAAAATCTATTCTTTGAACCAAGGCAACACTTGTCTGTACGACGATAATCTGAAAAACTTCCTCAACTATTGCATGGAAGACAAGAAAGATGAAGGTCGTCCTTACTCCCACAGATACATAGGTTCTATGGTGGCAGATTTGCATCGTACGCTCATCAAAGGCGGTATATTTATGTACCCTGCTGACCGTAAAAATAAAAATGGCAAGCTACGTCTGCTGTATGAGTGCAATCCTATGGCCTTTATCATTGAGGCAGCGGGCGGTATGGCCTCTACAGGAAAAGAAAGAATACTTGACGTGCAACCAACAGAGCTGCATCAGCGTGTGCCTATCTTCATCGGTTCTAAAAACATGGTGGAAAAAGCACTTTCTTTTTTACAAAAGTGATATTCTTGCCTGAGGCCTTAATCTCTTGGCTGTAATCATCATAATAAAATGCCGCTTCTGCTTACAGGAGCGGCATTTTAACCCAGATTACGCATTAGACTCTTTATATAAAATTATTCTTGCTTCTAATCCACTTCAATAGCTCAAAAACCATAATTTATTATGCTTTTTTCACTATTTTGTGGATTATTTGCCATAATAATTTTCTTTTAAA
>DATGQB010000168.1:0-3458 GCA_035304405.1 Edaphocola sp. | reverse complement strand
AGCCGCTGCGGGCTATACACTGCCATCGCGGGCGCGATAGAGCTTTGAAAAGATTCCTAGATTAGCAAAGGAGATAGAGGTTATAAGCTATCTATACTTCTTAAAATTCTCAGCCTGCTCCAACACATTTTTATATACATCATCTTGGGTGATGGGCGGATAACCATATTGATGCAATTTTACGATAATGTCCATCTTCAGCTGAGCTTTGATGTCTGCCCTACCACTCCAGTCGGGATATTGAGCGGTATTATCCACTATTTGCTTGATTTCTCTTGCTAGTTCCAGCATTTTGCCTTGGTCATATTCAAAGCCGTGACTCTTAGATATCGCAAAGAGAATGTCATAAAATGCCTTTTCTTCATAATCAATTCCCAAGTCTTGAAAGGAAGCCATTTCCTGCCGCAGGCGCTCTATCAAGTCTAGCATTTGCTCTGCAGTATCGGCCTGTATGGCCTCATAATCCAATATATCGCTCTCTGAACGCTCGTTATAACGATTGACTATAGCCTGCAATCGCTCAGAGAATTGCTGCCCTTGTATCTTATTCACCTTCCGAAAACTATTGATACCCTCTTTCAGCAGCCGCTCCAGCAATTTGATTTTTGTATTGGGCAGTTCCAAAGCGGATATTTTTTCGATAAATTTATCATTAAACAAGTCTATGGCATTTGCCTTATGGTCGTCTAAGCTAAAAATCTCCTCTACACCTTCGCTGATGATAGCTTCTTCCACCATTTTGGCCACCACAGCATTCATCTGTGCCGTATCCGGAGCTTCGCCCCTACTAAGCTTAGTAACAATGGAGCGAACGGCAAAGTAAAAATGAATTTCATCCACAAGCTCAGGGCTAAACAATTCCGAACCGCTAATCAGATTATAGGCAGATTTCAACTTTTTGCTCACATTCACAAAAAACTGCTCCGATTCGCTGCTCAGCATCACAAATTCTGCTGCCCTGTTGAGACAATGCAGGCGCTCCAAGGGCTCTCCATTAAAATATGCTGTATTATCAAACTTATGAAAGTACTGGCGCAGGAGCTCCAGCTGATCGCGGGCTATAATCTCTGCCTGCTGCAGGTCTTCAAAATCATCCTCGGCTGTCTGATGGTTATACATGCCCAAGGCTTTATTCAGATTTTTCTTGATACCAATATAATCTACCACCAGACCTCTTTCTTTACCCTCATATTTTCTGTTGACACGAGATATTGTCTGTATGAGATTATGAGCCTGCAAAGGCTTGTCGATATAGATAGTATCCAGAAAAGGCACATCAAAACCCGTAAGCCACATATCCACCACTATAGCTATCTTGAAGTTGGATTTCAGCTGTTTGAATTGTCGGTCCAGCTCCTTTCGTTCCTCCTTATTGCCCAGCAGATGCCATAAAGCTTCTTCATCATCATTGTTGCGGGTCATTACCAGCTTTACCATTTCTATGGGCTTTATTTCCTTACGCTCCTTGTCCGACAGGTCCTGGGGCAGCGCCGGTACAGCCCACTGGGGCCTCAGCGCTATCAGCTCCCGGTAAAGCTTATAGGCAATGCCTCTTGAAGCACATACAAACATAGCCTTACCGGCCACGGTGGCCCGCTCTGCCACCCTTCTTTCGTAGTGTGCAATAAAATCTTTGGCTATTGCTTTTATCCTGTCCGCATCTCCTAGCACTACTTCCATTTTGGCCGTGGCCTTTTGTGAAGCCGCTACATGATATTCTGAAGCCCCTTCTGCAATGGCACTTTCGTAGTATTCTTCAATCTCTTGCACCTTATCATAATCAAGATTCACCTTAGCTGCCCTACCCTCATATACCAGTCGCACGGTAATCTCATCATTTACAGATTCAAACATGGTATAGGCATCTACCACCGGGCCAAAGACTTCCAATGTTTTGTCGATGGGTGTGCCTGTAAAGCCCACATAGGTAGCATTGGGCAAAGAGTCGTGTAAATACTTGGCAAAACCGTATGACTTGCTTACCCCCTTTACTTCGTCAATCTTAACGGATAAATCCAGATTTACCTGCGAACGGTGCGCCTCGTCTGAAATGCAAATAATATTGTATCTATCTGAAAGTATTTCGATATCCTCAGCAAATTTCTGTACTGTAGTTAAAAATACCCCACCGCTTTCCCTACCACTTAGCCGCGCTCTCAAATCTGCTCTGGATTCGATATTGATAATATTCTCGTCGCCGATGAAATCCTTGGCATTGGTAAAGTCTTTCGACAATTGGTCGTCCAAATCTGTTCTATCGGAGATAATAATAATCGTAGGACTGGCAAAATCTCTAGAGCGCATCAGCAAGCGGCTGAGAAAAAGCATGGTATAACTTTTACCACAACCTGTGGCGCCGAAATAAGTACCACCCTTTCCATCTCCCTCAGGTTTGCGATGTGCCTTGATATGCCGATACAGCTTATTGGCAGCATAATACTGAGGATAACGACACAGCACTTTGAGCTCTTTCTTTGAGGAGTCTGGGAAGAAAATAAAATGATGCAGAATATCCAGCAGTCTTCCGGGATGCAGCATGCCCTGCACCATAGCTGTGCTGCTGGCTGTGCCGCTCAGAGCCTTAGGCTCATCACCAGTAATTTTATGCCAACCATAGAAAAACTCGTAGGGCGAAAATACCGTACCCGCTTTATTATTGACCCCATCACTGATAATGCAAAAGGCATTATATTTCATCAGCTCGGGTATATCCCGGCGATAACGTATGCGGAGTTGCTTATAAGCATCGTAAATGGTTATATCTTCTTCTATGGCGGTTTTGAGTTCCAGCACCACAAGGGGAATACCATTGACATATAATACCAAATCAGGTATGCGTAGTTCGGCACCCTGTATGGCCAGCTGTTTCACTACCTTAAAACTATTCTGCGCTATATTTTCGGTATCAATATACCTGATGAGCAAATCTTTTTTATCAGCTTGATGCCGTTTGAATAAATAACCGTCAGCCAGCAAACGACAGATATATTTGTTAGCCTCATACAGATTTGAAGCAGACTGAAATGCCAGCTCATTGATGATACTTTCCAGTTCTATCTCGTCCAAATCATGATAACGCCTTTGCAGAAATACACGCAAATCCTCTTTAATCAAAACTTCCTGATTACTGCTTCTGACTAAGTCCTGACCATTGACATACTCATAGCCCTCCGATACCAAAAGACTAATAAAAGCTTGCTCCAGTTGCGATTCGGTGTATTTCGTCATAAGCTTTTTAAGTTAAAATTTTTCACTTATTCTAACATGAATAAATATAGTGTTCGATTTTTTAGGTTTTTATAACATGAATATATGCTTTAAAAATTAAAAGCTCCAGCCATTAATTCTTGTTCTGCTCGAGAAATTCCGATTTGCTTCGCCATGTTTTTCCAATTTTTCACCACAGTCGTTACTTCTCGGATTATCTCATCCATTTCTTTAGGTGTTAATCGGAAATA
>DATGQB010000167.1:0-12604 GCA_035304405.1 Edaphocola sp. | reverse complement strand
CTCTTTATATAAAATTATTCTTGCTTCTAATCCACTTCAATAGCTCAAAAACCATAATTTATTATGCTTTTTTCACTATTTTGTGGATTATTTGCCATAATAATTTTCTTTTAAATTCCTAATGCGTAATCTGGGATGAATCAAATTTAGGATTTATGTTTCAAAGTTGGCATTGGATATTTAAATGACTTTTTCTCAGGTGTAGTCATTAGAATTTTATAATGTACATTGGGGGTAATTGTATTCTGTACACCGATACAAGAATAATTTAGTTCTTGTTTTTTTCATTGTTGACTTAAATTTTGGGATTTGGTGATTGGGTGCATTGAGGGGAAGATTTATATGCTTTACCCGGAGTACATCATGGCAGTCGGTTTTGATATAGAGTGCACGGCACACATCTAACTTAATCCGAAGCGGGTTATCGTACTTTTCATGTACCAAAAAGAATGAACATTTTGTTGCCAAGAAAACTGTACTAGGCCTGTGTATTATATGCTGTGCAATTTGCGTGAGGGATAATAGCGGATACCCCGCAGCGACGAAGGAGCGAGGAGTAGTAGCGATTAGCCCGACCCGCCGCTGTATTGGCTGCTGATAAAGGTGTCAGTCAATGGAGATTGGGAATTGAACCAAGTGGAGAGGGAGTGGCGGCGGGCACGCCCAAATAATAATAAACGATGCCGGAGGAAGCGTAATGAGTTATAAAATAGCCCGGATGCTCATGTTGCCGGTATGAACGACGGGCTGATTGCCCGGTTTGCGCCCATCATAGTTGAGCGAAAACTCTATGGCTTTGCTGAGTCTGGTGGACCAGTTGAGGTTCCATAGCCAGTTGTTGCCATTGGCAAGTGTTTCCAGTATCACGAAGCTTACCGGACTATTGGCTATGCCCGTAAAGCGGATATGGCTAAAGGTGCCTCTGGCGCTGAAACTGCCATTGCCGAGACTAGTAAATTTGCATTCAAGATTGATATTATTGATGCGCGCAGATGCCGACTGGTATTGGGGAGCATTTTTGCGTTGCTCGTATTTATAGGCCGTGCTGAGGCGAAATCTGTTCTCGTAAAGGTAGGTAAAACTTGGTTCCCAGCCCAGATATTGCACTTGATAGCTTCTGTTGTCATTGATGGGTGAGCTAAAGCTGCGGCGACCTTGCAGACTATTGAGTATAAGACTGAGGCGCTTATTAAGCGCCCAGCGCAAACGTTCCTGGTGTCGTAAGCTTGACTGCCCTTCGAGGCCATAAGTGAGCAATGCCTCGTTGCTGGTACTATTGATGGTGTATTCGCCTCCCCAATTGAGGTTGCTTCTGTTGAAATAAAGCGTATTGGTAATGTGTCTTTGTGCAGTAACTACTTGTGTGTCCGTGAAATGATTTTTGAACGGATTGTAAACTGCTATGCCGGCATTGTTGAGAATGCGATTGTTGATTTGTATGCTGAGGTGATTGCTCCATCGAGACGCAAAGTTTTGCCAGCCATTTCGTTGCTCATTTATGCGCCATAGCTGCTCGGGTGAGAGGAGCAAACTGAAATTGAAATGCAAATAATTGACCTTCACGTATTCATTGGTAGGCGTGATGATCTTGACATACTTTTTTTGGTCTTCGAAGATGGCAATTTCAAATTCATTCACCTGTTGCACGCCGTCATTGTTATAATCTATCCACATATGAGTGCCTTGTCCGGCGGGCACTTCTATGAAGGTAAATTGCCGTTTTTGCTCTTGTCCGGTGCCGAAATCATAGAGTAGGGATGGTACAATAGCGGATTTGAGCAGATTTCCACTATAGTTGATTCTACCTAAAATGGTCTGCTCCTGCTGCTGGGCGGCAGCGGTGTCGGTATGATAATGTAGGACACGGTATGAGGTGTTGAAGCTCAGTTGATGCTGCTTCCATTTGCGTACAGCAGCGGCCATATCGATGGTATGTGCTGTTGATTGCAGCTCAAACTGCCTGCCGCTGGGCCGATAGTCGCTTCGATAGGTATAGGAGAGATCGAGCTGGACTTGTGCAGGATTGTAGCTCCAATACAATTTGCTCACATCAAATCGATGCGCGCTAGGGTTTAGGCTGTCGCTACCTTTATTGCGCAGCGCGTTTAATTCCTGTTCGAAAGCAACACCCAGCAGACTTAATTGATTCTGGTCTAGGAAGTATTCCAACTGGGCTTTAGGCCTGAAGAATGAACCTTCTGTCAGATGGCTGTTATTGAGCAGTAGGCTGGACTGTGTGGCGGCAAAGAGTTTTTTAGCTTTCCATTTGGCCTCAACCAGGTGTCTATTGGCATTAAAACTGCTACCACGACTGTAGTACGATAAATTATACTGGATATTGCCATGTTTGTTGTCGGAATAGCCCGTTTGAAACTGTATCAAATGCTCGTCGCTGTTACTGAGCTCGGCTGCGATATTCCAATCGCGACTAAATTCTACATTTCTATAAGGGGCGATAGCTTCGAAACGACTATCTACAAATTCATAAGCTATACTACTGGTCCATTTTTTATTGATGTTCAGATTGCTGTCTCTGGCCAGGACTCTGGTTTCATGATATGCAGCCTTAAGCGCATTGCCCCAGTGCATACTATTGTGAATGCTGGAGAAAGTATTGGGAGAATATTCGCTCCCTGCCCACTCAAAAGAGAGTGTTTTGAGCGTATCCAGTGCATAAGAGGCAGCCGCGGTAAGCACTTGGTGTTTCTTAGGGGTTATCAGCAATACTTTGGGTTCAAAATCCCCTTGAGGGATGCCATTGACTGGAGCAACCCATTGATAGGACCTCCCGTTGGTATTTAGGTCTGACAGTATGTAATTTCCTTTGCCGGAACCTACAAAGCTAAAGCCTACACTATATTTTGCCTTTTGAGGGTCTGTGCTGTATTCATATATATCGCTATATAGAATACCGTCCACTAGGGTGTCCTTTTTTTGGTAAAGGATTTTATTGGCAGCGAAGCTATCCGCCTGTGCGGTATTATAATATGCAAGGTGGATACTGTCGCCTATTGTAGCGAGAAAATCCTTTTGCTCATCGCTGAGACTTTGGGTGATATTGCTGTTTTTTGCGTCTTGATTTGCGTAAAAATTGAAATTGAGCTTGAGTTTTTGCCCAATGCTGATTTCGTCTGAAACATGAAATAAAGAGTTTAGGTAGGAGCGAGACTGATACTCAAATTCTACTTGTATTCTTTTGTCTTTCGTAATTAATCTTTTGGGTGTGAAAGTGATTTCCGCCAGATTATAATTTATGGTGTAGTCTCTGTCCTCACCTCTGGTAAGTAGTTCGCCATCAATATACACTCTTTCACTACCAGCGAGAACGATAAAATATTGCTCCCCATTTTCTCCCTGTAGTTTGTAAGGCCCCTGATTCCCTTCTATGCCCTGAAATACATTTCGGGTAAACTGTCCTTTTGCAACTGAACCACTGAAGCTGAACCGGTGTTGCACCTGCGCACCGGTCTCTAGTACCCCTTGGTATTGTATCCCCTGAACCCTCTTATTAAAATTGAGGAAGTAACTGTTGGGTTTGTCTATGGCAAAATCGCCAAGTGTGAGTCTGTGCCTGTTTTTTGAAAAAGTAATAAACACTTTATCAAATTCTTGAAGCTTTTGTGTGTTACCCTCGGGCTGGAAGGGGATATTATTGTCGGTAATAGCTGCTTCAATTTTAATGCTGTCCAGCAGGTAGCCGCTTAATTGCAAGTTGAACTGAGAGTTCATCACCGCGTCTTGATTATTGCCTACAGCCAGTGAGCGGCCATAGTTGCCCCAATAGTCCATATTCCCTGCTTGCAACAGACCAGTAGATTCGTTTTTGGCCGCATCATGTCGGTAGTCTTGTCCGAGTAAGACATGCTGTTCAATAATTCTAGGGTCCTTGTGAAAGTATCTTGGTTTTAGCCCTATCGGTAAGGTGCGGTATGTTATTAAGATACTGTCGGGTAGGGCGCTCTTGTCGTTTCGAAGAAAGACGATTTGATTCTCTTTCTCAAAAAACAGGAATTCATCTCCATTCAAACCCTGAACGCTAAGGCTTTTGGGAACAATAAACAGCGTATCTAGCGTGATGGTATCCTTGTTGGTGGGGAAGTATCGCGACACCATATTGGTGCCCATACTGTCTTTCTGCGCAAAGGTATGAGCACCGAGGCAGGTGAAAAACAGGAGCAAGACAATACAGTATATGGTTCTAGTGGTACCCAAATGAATGTGCTATCAAATTTTGGCTGAAGCGGCTAAATCCCTAAATAAAATACCGAGATACAAGCTGCAAACAATTAAAAATAATGAAAAATCGAAGGCAATCTAGGTAAAAAAGATAAAATCTTGTCTTTTCATTCTGGTTTGTTTTATATTTGTGCTCAATTTCGGAAACCTATTTTTTGAGATGGGTTTCTGTGCAAATTTATTTAGGGATTTAAGATTTTTTTCAAATATATTTTTCAATCAAAAAAATGAAAGATTTTTCTTTTGTGACCAATTCGCACCCGGCCTATCTAGAGTCGCTTTACAATGATTATTTAAGTAATCCGGAGAATGTAGATCCGGAATATAAGAAGTTTTTTGAAGGCTTCGATTTTGCAATCGGGAAAGTTGGCGCAAATGGGGCAGCAACAGCTGTCGGCGGTGACCTCACTGTTTCTGAAGGTCAACTTGCAAAAGAGTTGGCGGTATTTGATTTAATACGATACTACAGAAAAAGAGGACATCTGATTGCTAAAACCAATCCTATACGTCCGCGTAAAGATCGTAACGCTAGACTGAATCTGAGCGATTTTGGCTTCACTGATGCCGATATGGAGACCGAATTTCATTGTGGTAAATTTATTGGATTAGGTAAGGCAAAGCTGAAAGATATCTACAAGAAATTGAACGATATCTATGCTTCCAGCGTAGGTATTCAATATACATATATCAATGACGTTAAGAAATACGAATGGGTAGAGCGTCACTTTGAAGAATTTATGCAGCAAGAGTTCACTTTTGAACAAAAGAAAAGAACACTGCATAAGCTCAACTATGGTGTTATATTTGAGAAGTTTCTTAACACTAAATTTATTGGCCAAAAACGTTTCGGTCTGGAAGGTGGCGAAAGCATGATTCCCGGCCTGGACGCTATGCTTACAGAGGCTGCAGATTTGGGTGTAAAAGAGGTAGTACTTGGTATGGCTCACCGTGGTCGTCTCAATGTACTGGCCAATATCCTAAGAAAGACTTATGATCAAATCTTCTCTGAGTTTGAAGGTACAATGCCTACCGACATGACCATGGGAAGTGGAGACGTAAAATATCACTTGGGTTTCCGCTCATTCGTGAAAACAGCAAATGATAAGGACCTATATGTGCAGCTGCTCCCTAACCCCTCTCACTTGGAGACGGTAGATCCTGTAGTGGCTGGTTTTGCTCGTGCCAAATCTGATGTCGTTTATAATTCCGATAATTCAGCAGTGTTACCTGTGTTGATACACGGTGACGCGGCTATCGCCGGTCAGGGTGTTGTTTACGAATTGCTGCAAATGAGCCGTTTGAAAGGTTATGCAGTAGGGGGTACCGTGCATTTTGTGATTAATAATCAGATTGGGTTCACTACAGATTTCGAAGATGCTCGTTCTTCTACCTACTGTACTTCTTTAGCAGCTATGGTACATGCCCCTGTGTTGCATGTGAATGGTGATGACCCTGAGGCTGTGGTGAAATGCTGCATTTTTGCTGCCAGATATCGTCAGGAGTTTAAAGAGGATATCTTCATTGATATGGTATGTTATCGTAAGCATGGCCATAATGAAGGTGATGAGCCTAAATTTACCCAACCTGATTTCTATGCATTGATTGAAAAGCATAAAAATCCAAGAGAAATTTATACCGAGCAACTGATGAATAGTGGTACTCCTGAAGCTCAGACTCTGGCCAAAGAAATGGAGACAGTGTTCTGGAATGAGTTGCAGGCCCGTCTTGATGAGAATAAGCAAAATCCGATGCCTTACACTTATCAGGAGCCCGAGCTGGCATGGCGTGCCTTAAGAAAATGCGAGGATGGAGATTTTGTAAAATCTCCTGAAACAGGGGTGAATGCTGAGACTATTGAGCAATTATTCCGCAAACTCATGTCTTATCCGCAGGGATTCAATCCTCTTAGAAAAGTATCTAAGCTACTTGCAGATAAAGTCAAACTATTTGAAGAATCTAAAAAAGTGGACTGGGCAACAGCCGAGCTTTTGGCTTTTGCTACCTTATTGCATGAGGGTCATGAAGTGCGATTAAGCGGTGAGGATGTAAAACGTGGTACTTTCTCACATAGACATGCCTGCATCCGCGATGAGAAAACCAATGAAGAATATTGTCGTCTTAGCGGATTGAGTGAAAATCAAGGTACTTTCCGTGTTTATAACTCATTGCTGAGCGAATATGCCGTTCTTGGTTTTGATTACGGTTATGCTATGGTTAGTCCAAACAATTTAGTAATATGGGAAGCGCAGTATGGTGATTTCGCTAATGGCGCCCAAATTATAATAGATCAGTACCTTACTAGTGCCGAGCAAAAATGGCAAACCCAAAATGGTTTGGTAATGCTGCTGCCTCATGGTTATGAAGGTGGTGGTCCTGAGCACTCTAGTGCTCGTATGGAACGCTTCTTACAAATGTGCGCAGAGAATAATATTTATGTAACAAATATTACTACTGCAGCAAACTATTTCCATGCATTGCGCCGTCAGTTGCATCTGCCATTCCGTAAGCCGCTGGTAAACTTCTCTCCAAAAGCTAATTTGCGTCACGTACGCTCATATTCTACCCTAGAGGAATTTACCAAAGGTGGTTTCTGCGAGGTGCTGGATGATCCAAATATTAATGAGCCAGGAAAAGTAAAACGCGTACTGTTATGTACCGGTAAAATTTACTTTGATCTGAGTGAAAAACAATTGGCAGAGAAACGCGAGGATGTTGCTATTATCCGTCTAGAGCAAATACATCCGCTGCCTATTGAGCAACTAACTGCTTTATATCAAAAATATTCCGGAGCCCAATGGCTGTGGGTGCAAGAAGAACCTAAAAATATGGGTGCAGCCTCATTCTTGAAAATGAATCTGGGTAAACCATTTAACTTGGGTTACCTGACCAGAAAGGCTAGCGCTGCTACCGCAACAGGTTTTGCAAAACTGCACGTGCAAGAGCAACAAATGTTGGTAGATCAGGCATTTGCAATATAGTGCTCGGTTATAAATATTGAAGAAGCACTTTTCTCAAACGTAATTCGATTGAGCGAAGTGCTTCTTTTTTTGACTTCTTTTTATATCTATTGGCAAAAAAATCAGGAATACACATGCCCAAGACAATGCTATTAGAGCGCATTGCCCGTCTGGAGTATCTCGCTTCGGGTTCTAAGCTTAGGCGATTGCTAGCCAACCCTTTACGCTATTTGAATGCAATTTTTTTCAAAGAATTCGTTTATCCCCGCACACAGAAAGAACGTTTGGTGCAGACTGAGATAATCACCGGCGACAAGATTGACGTTCTACTGCCTGCCGCAACGGATATTTACTTGACAGGTGGCAAGACTCATAGCTCTGAGGTACGACTAGCGAGATTTCTCGTGCAGCATCTGCGTTCGGGTGACTGCTTTTGGGACATAGGTGCGCATTATGGATATTTTAGTTTGATTGCGGCCCAACTGGTAGGTGCTCAAGGCAGTGTACTGTCTATCGAAGCGGCGCCAAAGACATATGCTGTTTTGATGAAAAATGCAGGGCTGAAGGCGAATATTGATACTATGAATTTGGCGGTGGCCGCGGAGAGCGGTTCAATTAAATTTTATCAGTTTCCCAATAAATACTCTGAATATAATACTCTGGATATAAGCCAATACAAGCATGAGGAGTGGTTGGAACAGGTAGATGTTGAAGAAGTAGAGATACCAGGCCTAAGCCTGTACGAATTGTATGTGCAAACGTCTAAAGTTCCGAACCTTATCAAAATTGATGTAGAGGGAGGGGAGGCGGCTGCCATACAGGGTGCAAAGCAGTTGCTGGAGCAGTTCGCTCCCGGTGTCGTCATGGAATATTTGGAAGAGGCGCGAAATAATGAAGCGCATAAAGAAGCTGCTCAAATGTTGTTAGAACATGGTTATAATGCCATGGCTATTGCCGAGAGCGGTTCACTACTTCCATTAGAAAATATAGATGCATACCTGCATACAAATGGTCTGGATTCGGATAATATAGTGTTTATAAAGCACGTTAAATAAAATGAGCCTTGAATTTGTGTGTAAATACTGGATTAGTAAATTTATTTTTTTACATTTGCATAAATTTAGCAACAAAAAAACTTTCTAGCCTTATATGGGACACTCCGTTAACACAGAAGACAACAAAAGCAGAGCAGTAACCACTGGTGCAGCTGCCATTTTTGCGTTGATTATTGTAGGGTTACTTATTGGTACCGCTAATTTTATTCAAGCAATGAGCGGTGGTGACCACGGTCATCATGGTACAGAAGCAACTCATGATACTCATGCTACACATGAGGAGCATCATGATCATGCACATGCTCCATCTCAAGGACAAACAGCTCCAGAAAGCGAAACGCCACCGAGTACAACGCCGGCTGAGCATGCAGAAGCTGGTCATTCTGATGAGGCTCATTAATGGTAGCAGTTGCACTAAGCAAGCAATAGAAATTTAAAAAAATTAGGTTAGGCTGTTGCTTAACCTTTTTTTATGGCAAGATATTTTGAATCTTATGTTACAAACAAGTGATTGTATTGTAGTGACCGGAGCAGCCGGTTTTATTGGCAGCGCCTTGGTGGCCTTGCTCAATCAACAGGGTTATGATAATTTGATATTAGTTGATGACTTTAGTGCTGTTGCGAAGCAGGGAAACCTGGTCGGAAAGGGATTTGCAGAGCAGGTGCACCGAGATGTATTCGATTCGTGGTTAGGCGAGCATGCCGCAGAGGTTAAAGCTATCTTTCATCTGGGGGCAAGAACAGATACAACACTGATGGATAAGGAGGTTTTCGACAGACTTAATCTCGAATACTCCAAAAATATTTGGCGCTATTGTGCATCAAATAATATTCCGCTGGTATATGCCTCTTCTGCAGCTACATATGGCGATGGTGCACAAGGTTATGATGATGATCAAAGTAAGATATCGCAGTTGGTACCACTAAATCCTTATGGATGGTCCAAACAGGAGTTTGATATATGGGCATTAGCCCAGGAAGAGCAGCCGCCATTTTGGGCAGGGCTCAAATTTTTTAACGTATATGGTCCTAACGAATATCACAAAGGCAGGATGGCTTCTGTAGTGTTTCATGCCTTTAATACCTTGCAGCAAGGGCAGAAAGCAATTAAATTATTCCGCTCTCATCGCCCGGATTTCGAAGACGGCGGGCAGATGCGTGACTTTATATACGTGAAAGACGTTATTAAGGTATGCTATTGGTTGATGCAACAGCAGCCTCAAAGTGGTATTTTTAATCTAGGCACCGGCAAGGCCAGAACATTTGCAGACCTTGCACGTTCGGTATTTGCCGCATTGGATGTAGCAGCGCAAATTGAGTATATTGATACTCCGCTGGACATCCGCGATAAATATCAATACTTTACCGAGGCGAATATGAGCAAATTGCAGCAGGCGGGTTATGGCGAGCCATTTTACAGTTTGGAGCAAGGCGTCAGAGAATATGTGCAGGAATATCTTATTCCCGGCAAGTACTACTAATACTTATAAGACTAAGTCTCTAAATGGTGCTTATAATGTTTGGTAGTTTGCTTTTCATTTGCCATATTTGTTAAGTATGTAAACTGCCGGATTTATGAAAATAATTTTTTATCCATAGTTTTATTCTTTTTTTTCTTAACCAATACAATTTTCAAGCTTATGAATTTAAGAATTGGCAATGGAGTCGATTTCCATCGCCTTGAGGCTGGTCTTCCATTTACATTAGGCGGCATTCAGATTGAGCATGATAAGGGTCCGGTAGGACATTCCGATGCAGACGTTTTATTGCATGCTATTTGTGATGCCATGCTGGGAGCAGCCGCACTTGGCGATATTGGGAAGCATTTTCCTAATAATGATCCGAGCTTAAAAGGTATAGATAGTAAAATATTGCTCCGAAAGTCGCACACATTAATTAAGGAGCACGGGTATAATATTGTAAATATTGATTCCACCGTCTGTTTGGAAGCTCCAAAAATCGCAGCGCATATACCTAAGATGATTTCTGTAATTTCGGAAACACTGGGTATTGCAGAGGGTTGTATCTCTATCAAGGCTACTACTACCGAAAGTATGGGCTTTGCAGGTAGAGAGGAAGGACTTATGGCTGTAGCCACTGTTTTATTACAGAAATTATAATCAGAGCTATATAAAGATGAGCGAACAACAGAGAACAGAGGTAGCATCCTTAGGAGAATTTGGTTTGATACACCATCTGACAAAAAATTTTGAAATAAAAAATGCGGGCACTATCGTTGGGGTGGGTGATGATGCCGCAATCATAGATCAGTTTGGTCGGCAGATGGTGTTGACCACGGATATGTTTATAGAAGGGGTGCATTTTGATTTGATGTACACACCCTTAAAGCATTTGGGTTATAAAGCTATAGCTGCTTCAATATCTGATGTCTGTGGTATGAATGCTGTGCCTACACAGGTAACCGTATCTCTTGCTATTTCCAACCGTTTTTCGGTAGAGGCGCTTACAGAGCTATATGACGGCGTATTTGCAGCCTGTGAGCACTATAATATCGACCTTGTGGGCGGTGATACTACAGCTAGTCCACGCGGATTGGTAATCAGCGTAACAGCGGTTGGAGAAGTGGCACCTGACAAATTTATCGAACGCAAAGGTGCTCAAAAGGGTGATTTGATTTGCGTGAGTGGTGATTTAGGTGCGGCTTATCTGGGATTGCAGCTGCTGGAAAGAGAGAAGAAAATCTTTCTTGAAAGTCCGCAAATACAGCCAGATTTGGAGGACCGGAAATATGTGGTTGGCAGATTTTTGAAGCCAGAAGCCCGTGTGGATATAGTGGAATGGCTGGAGAAAAATGAAATCAGACCCACGTCTATGATGGACATTAGTGATGGTTTGAGCTCAGAGCTTTTTCATATTTGTAAAGCGAGTGAAGTGGGTTGCGTCATCTATGAAGACAAGATACCTTTTCATAATGAAACGAGAGAAGTAGCCCTCAAGTTCGAGATGGATGCCACAGCTTGTGCCTTAAGCGGTGGAGAAGACTATGAGCTACTCTTTACTATTAAGCAAGAAGATTACGATAAGATTTGTCTTTCTGAGGAAATAAGTGTGGTAGGCTATATCACTGAAGCCTCAGAAGGAAAACATTTAATTACCCGCAAAGGGAATAAGCATAAGCTTGAAGCCCAAGGTTGGGTACATTTTGCTTAAGGTTCGGGCTTAGCTTTTTGAAAAAAAACACAAAAGTTAAGCCCGTTTTTTTATAATTTAAGGGAACTAGTGCTATGGATTTGGAGCGTATATTAAAGGCTGCGAAACGTGACCGGAAGAAGCTAACATTATTTCTGAAAAAATTTGATGAGATTATTCCGCCTGATTTGTCAGAAATCGTAGCGGAAGAGGATGCTAAAGTATGGCGGGATGTAAACTGTACAGAATGTGCACATTGCTGTAAAACCATGACGCCAATTTTTACTGATGAGGATATTAACCGTATATCAGCATATCTGGGTATGAGTCCGGAAAGTTTCCATGCGCAATATCTGGAAGTGGAAGAAGAGTCGGGTGCCACGGTAAACAAAGTATTGCCTTGTGTTTTTTTGGTCAATGATAAATGCAGCATTTATGAAGTACGCCCCATTGACTGTGCTGAGTTTCCGCATCATGATAAGCGTCCTTTTGATGAATATAATGAGACTTATATTCAAAATGTCTTCCGCTGTCCGGCCACATATATGTTGGTTAGAAGACTTAAGAAACGAATAGAGGCGGAATATGAATTTGACTAGATGGCGGAAGGGAATACTGATTTCTCTGATAGGCCTATAGTTGTACTCGATACGAAAGAAAAGAATTGTTTGAAAATAATTATCTTCGCAAGGTTTAATTTATTTTATTTATGACTGATACAAATCAAGAAGTAATAGACTGTTTGATAATAGGTTCTGGTCCTGCGGGATACACCGCTGCAATTTATACTGCCAGAGCAGGATTAAAACCTGTATTATATAGTGGTTTGCAGCCAGGTGGACAATTAACGATTACTACCGATGTAGAAAACTATCCCGGCTACCCCGAAGGTGTTATGGGGCCGCAGATGATGAAAGACTTTGAACAGCAGGCGCGTCGTATGGGTGCCGACCTTAGATGGGGGTATGTATCTAAAGTAGATTTAAGCAGTAGACCATTTGTGGTGGAAGTGGATGAGGCGAATACCATCAAAGCTAATGCTATAATAATTGCTACCGGAGCTTCTGCCAAATGGCTGGGTCTGGAGAGCGAAACACGTTTGAATGGTTATGGGGTTTCTGCTTGTGCTGTGTGTGACGGATTTTTCTTTAAGGAAAAAGAAGTGGCTATAGTTGGGGCCGGCGATACCGCTTGTGAAGAAGCACT
>DATGQB010000166.1:0-10541 GCA_035304405.1 Edaphocola sp. | reverse complement strand
TTTAAAAGAAAATTATTATGGCAAATAATCCACAAAATAGTGAAAAAAGCATAATAAATTATGGTTTTTGAGCTATTGAAGTGGATTAGAAGCAAGAATAATTTTATATAAAGAGTCTAATGCGTAATCTGGGTTAAAATTTAGATTAGCTCGCACGAAGTCAAATAGGGTTATCAGTGGCGAGCCCGAGTGTAATTAAACATTTTGGAAACAAAAAATTGCCGAAGCACAGGGAGGGAAGTAGCTCCGCAGGGAATCGAACCCCGACCAAAGGTACCGGAAACCTTCGTTCTATCCATTAAACTACGGAGCCAAAAAGCGGTGCAAAATTATACTTTTTATCTTAAAACCAGCCTTTTTTCTTGAAATAAATTATCATCAGTAGCGAGATGCCCAGCATGATAAATATAGTAATAAAAAAGCCTGTTTGCTGATGCACCAGGGGTATTCTATCAAAATTCATACCGAATATGCCACCAATCACCGTGGCAGGTGCCAGCAGCACAGTTACCATGGTGAGGATTTTCATTACCTCATTCATGCGCGTATTCACCTGGTTCATGTACAAATCCTGAAGGTTATTGGTCATCTCTCTATAGCCGTCATTGTACTCAATGGCGAGTAATATATGGTCAAATACATCCTTGAAAAATCGGTCATTGGCTTTGTCGAGCAATGGAGAGTCCGCTTTCCACAAACCATACACCACATCTTTTACCGGTGTCATGGCTCTGCGCATAATCATAATTTCATTGCGTAGGCGGCTGATGTCTAGTATGACTTCATTGCCACCTTTTACAGATAGCGCTTTGAGCTCCAGATTTTCCAATAATGCTGCCAGGGATTCCAATACGGTAAAATAGTCATCCACCACAGCGTCTATGAGCTGATAGAAGAGGTAGTCCGCGCTTTTTTTACGCACGGTATCGAGTCTGTTTTTGAGTTTCTTTCTGATTTCGCCAAAAGGGTCTGTGTTATGATCGGTCTGAAAGCTGATGACATAATTTTTACCCAGCACCAGGCTTAGTTGTTCTTTTTCAACTATTTGCAATTCTTCGTTGAAGGTAAGCATGGGCAAGAGGCAGAAAAAATGCTCATCTATCTCATCCGTTTTGGAGCGTTGGCCTACGCTCAGAATATCGTTTACCAGCAGGTTGTGTACATTGAAATGGCTACACAAACGGCGCACATCCTTTTTGCGTAGGCCATCAACGTTTATCCATATTGTTCGTTCAGAATGCTCATAATCGATGAAGCAGTCTTTCACATTTTTGGTTTTGAAAATTTCAGCGCTGGTTTCGTCAAAGGTATATACCGTGTAATAAACATTTTTTCGCTCACTATCTATAGAGGCTTCTATTTCTGTAGCCTCATTGGGGTCATAAACTTCCAGCTGCCTGACGTGCTTGGCGCCAAGAAGTTGCGAAACCTTGTATTTCTCTAGTAGATTCGAAATTTTCACGCTCGAATTTAAGCCAGAATGGCAAAAAGTGCTAATTTAGGCTATATTTTTTCTAGAAAATTTGAATAAAATTCTATGACGAGAAGCGAGCAGTTTATAGCGGAGATTCAAAACGGATATACTTTCAAAGGAAAGTCATTTTTCTTAGGCGCGGGTATGCTGGATGGTGAGGTACAGCCTCAGGCCAAAGTCATGGTGCCATTAAAAACCATGAACAGGCACGGACTAATAGCCGGTGCCACCGGAACCGGAAAGACCAAGACCCTGCAATTTATAGCAGAGGGATTGAGCGACGCCGGTGTGAGTGTGTTATTGATGGATGTAAAAGGCGATTTGAGCGGTATAGCTGCCGCAGGAGAGTCTAACCACGTGATTGAAGAGCGCTATGGCAAAATGCTCACTACCTGGAAGCCGGCAGCATTTCCGGTTGAATTTTTAAGTTTAAGTAAGGAGAAAGGAACCAGACTTAAAGCCACAGTTACGGAATATGGCGCTACACTTCTGGCCAAAGTATTAGGCCTAAATGATAACCAGTCGGGTCTGTTGGCTATGCTGTTTAAATACGCAGACGATAATCACCTGCCCATTCTGGATTTGAAAGACTTAATAAAATTATTGCAGTACGCTTCAGAGCAAGGCAATGCAGAAATTAGTCAGCAGTATGGGAATATTTCAAAGGCCTCTTTGGGTACTATTTTACGCAAGGTGGTAGAACTTCAGAATCAGGGTGCAGACCATATTTTTGGTGAGCGCAGTTTTGACGTGTATGACCTTATTCGCAGTGATGAGCAGGGTAGGGGTATGATTTCTATACTCAGAGTTACAGATATTCAGGATAAGCCCAAGCTCTTTTCTACGTTTATGTTACAATTGCTGGCCGAGCTTTACGCTACATTGCCCGAAGTAGGAGACATGGAGCAGCCCAAGCTGGTGATGTTTATAGATGAGGCCCATTTGATTTTTAAAGAAGCCAGTAAAGATTTATTGCAGCAAATAGAAAATGTAGTTAAGCTCATTCGCTCAAAGGGAGTAGGTATTATCTTCTGTACCCAAAACCCACAGGATATTCCGGCGCCGGTGCTGAGTCAGCTGGGCTTGAAGGTGCAGCATGCACTGAGAGCCTTTACTGCCAACGACCGCAAAGCTATTAAAGCTGCTTCAGAAAATTATCCAGAAAGTGCCTTTTATAAAGTGGACAGCCTAATCACTCAAATGGGTATCGGTGAGGCCTTTGTGACTATGCTCAACGAGAAAGGTATTCCTACACCATTGGTACATGTATATTTGGGCTCTCCTGCTTCAAGAATGAATGTACTTACAGATGCTGAGATAGACGATGTAGTGCGTAAATCCAGAATAAGTGCAAAGTACAATGAAGAGATAGATAGTTGGAGTGCTTATGAAATGTTGTCCGAGAAAATAAATCGTAACAGCGAAAAAGAAAACGTGACAACAAAGACAAGTACGGCTGCTACCAGAACTAAAAAGCCCGAGCCTTCGACATTTGAAAAAATTCTAAACAGTGCTGCCGGAAAGCAGGCGCAGAGAACGCTTACCAGAACTCTTTTGGGCGCACTTACCAAAATGTTTAAGTAAAATAAGCTTATGCTAATATTAGAAGTTGACAACGGTTTGTGTTTGAGGAGTATGAAACCTGATGATGCAGCAGCGATGACCGACTGCATTAATGCTAATTTCGATCATTTGCAAAAGTGGATACCATGGATCAATCCTTTGAGCCATGATGGGATGATCCTGGATTTTATTCACGAGCAAATAATGGCTCAAGAGGTTCAGGAAGGTCTTATGTTAGGGCTATTTCTAGAAGAAGAGCCTATTGGGATGGCCGGACTCCAGCACTGGGATCATAGTCTGGCCATGGCGGAGCTCGGATTTTGGCTCAGCAAGCACCATCTACAGAAAGGTTTAATGGCCAAGGCTATAAGTAAATTGATGCATTTCGGTTTTGCCGATATGCAGTTGCAGCGCATCATGGCTACTTTTCCTATTACCAATATTAGAGCGCAGCGCCTGCTGGAGCGCTTGGGTTTCAAGGTAGAGGGAGTGTTGCGCCATGAAATGCTGCACCAAGGTGTGCGCACGCACAAGGTAGTGATGGGCATGCTGAGTGGGGAATGGGTGCGCTAGGCTCGCTGAAGGGCGGGCAGTAAGACGGAAAGTATATCACAAGTAGGCTTGAATTCGTGCATGAATTCCTAGCCTATTTTTTTGATGTGGGAAGAAAGCATGGTAGCTTTATCATGGAATGAACCCAACAGGAGATTATCAGTGCATCGTTTAAGCTGCTTATCCTACACGCAGCATTGCAAAAAAAATAAACCCCTAATGCATTTGCTATCAGGGGTTTTATAATGAAGTGGAAAATCTCTAGGATAATTTTTCTACTTGTGTGAAATTGAGCTCTACAATCTGTGCTCTACCAAAGATTTTAACGCTCACTTTAAGCTTACGTTTATCTTCGCTGATTTCTTCAATCGTTCCATTAAAGTCGTTGAATGGGCCATCGATTACTTTGATGGTTTCACCCACGATAAACGGTTCCGCCACACTTACTCCTTGCTCCATAACCTCATCCAGGTTGCCAAACATTTTGTTCACCTCAGATTTACGCAGTGGAGTAGGGTTTTCTTTGCCCAGAAAATGGATTACTCCGGTAACCGCCACTATGGTTTGCAGGATAGTATCGTTAAATTTGCCATCAACTGCCTCTATCATAAGATATCCCGGGAAAAGGATTTTTTCTCTTAGTGCTTTTTTACCGTTTTGCACTTTGAAAACCTTTTCGGTAGGGCAAAGTACTTGCACTATGGAATTGCTCCAACCGTTTATTTTAATCTCTTTATCGAGATGCTCTTTTACTTTTCTTTCTTTACCACTCACCACGCGCAATACATACCATTTGGTTTCTTGCGCAGGTTGTGTTTGCACAGACTCACTCATTGTGTCGCTAATATTTTTTATGCCAAACTATATATGAAATTCATCAATGCCTCACAAATAGCGTCATATCCGAATATAAGTAGCGTAATAATTATCAAACCTAAAATTACTACCCAGGTAGTTTTTTGCAGCTCGTCCCATGTGGGCCAAGTTACCTTATGCACCAACTCGTCATAAGCTTCTTGGATATATGTGCCAAATTTTGCCATAATATATCTAAAATTAAAAAAGCCCTTTTTCGGGCTATTGTTTTGCACGGGCACTAGGATTCGAACCCAGATCGAAGGTTTTGGAGACCCGCATGCTACCATTGCACCATGCCCGTATTCACTAGTATGATATGTCTTTTTTTCTTCTTTCTCGAGTGGTTTCCCGCTCAAGGGACTGCAAAGATAAAGGAGCTAATTTTATTTTCCAAATAATTTTAAGATTCTGCTTTTACTTCTATTTTTCGGCTCTGCGCATCCAGTACGCTCAGGCTTATGTAGAGTGTGTTGGGTGGCAGTAGTTCAGGGGCGCGCTCCCACCATTCTATGATTTTAATGCCTGGCTGTAGCATCATATCCTCGATGCCGGACTGTATGGCCTCTTCTTCGTCGGCAATACGGTACCAATCGCTGTGAAATACTTGTGATTCTGGCAGTTTGTAATGGTTGATAATCGAAAATGTAGGACTGCTCACAGGGTCTGTGCAGCGCAAGGCCTGCATTAGGGCTGCTACAAATGTAGTTTTGCCTGCTCCAAGCTGCCCGCTAAAGGCCCATACCTCATGGGGTGCTGCAATTTGAAGGAATTTTTGGGCGGTTGGTTCTATCTGCTCGAGGGTATAAGTGGCTTCCCAGATGGTTTGCATGATTTGCTCTTTTCTTATTTGTGTTGCAAAACTAATCATTATTCTTATTTTCCTTCCATTAGGTTAGCTGTCAGCTTCTTGTTTAATTTTTTTCTCAGGAAGGCTGAGCGTGAATGGCCCATTATGGATAGTTGTGAACTCAGGGTTGTGCAGCTTGTCTTAATAGCTTCATGTAGTGATATTATACTGTTGCTAAAATGCACACTTGTTTCTCAAGAGCTGGCAGCGCAAACATTAAATGTCTGGCAGGTAGCATTTTTCGGTAGCATTGAGCAGCTTCTTTAATCGATTTAACTTGCGTGTATTCGTTTTCGCTGGTTTTTTCCTGCCTGTGGCTCTGCCCTATTTGTAAGGTCAGGAATGGCTTCGGAAGCCGGAGTTCTCGGTTCTGTGGTCATTTCAGTGGTATTAACATAGGATACGCAAAATATTTATTACTTTTAAGCTTTTGTTGCTGTTTAATTTGAGATTTTTAGTCGATGTTGAAAAGAATTGTAGTGTTTTTATTAATGGCCTGCTCCGGGAGCTTGGTAGTAGCGCAGACGAAGCAGGAGAAGGATACGGTGGCACAAGGTAATCTGAATAGGCTGGATGCGAAACAACGCAAACAGGGAATGTGGTTTTACGATCATCCCGTACATTTTGGTGACCCTGGTTATTATGAATTTGGTACTTATATAGATGATAGAAAAAATGGCTTGTGGTACACCATGAGTAAAGAGCGCTTACTGATGTCTATAGAAAATTATAAAATGGGCGAGCTGGACGGCCCTGCTCAGTATTTTGAAAACGGACGGCTTGTAATGATGGGCAATTATCGTGGGATATTCACCCCTTATGCCAATGATACCTTTTGGGTAAAAGATCCTTATACGCTCGCCGATACTATGGTGGTGACTCCTGCAGAGCGGGGACATACCAAACATGGGCTTTGGCGGTACTATGATGCCGAAACCGGGCACTTAATTATGGAAAGAGAGTACCAAGTGGACATAATTTTATCAGAAAAAAAATTTTCTGTGCCTGAAGGGCTGAAATCCGCGCCAGTACGGGCTCCTAAGCTTCCTCATGAGGGTGGAAAAGTGAAGGGTTGGAGCACCGGAAAAGGAAAATCTAGAAATTCTTTGATAAAATAATTTGGTGGAATCAAAAACGCGTCTTACCTTTGCAATCCCAAAACGATAGAAGCCGCGTTGGTCAAGGGGTTAAGACGCCTCCCTTTCACGGAGGAATCACGGGTTCGATTCCCGTACGTGGTACCAAGTTTTTAAGTTAGTTTTTATCGTTTTATGCCGCGTTGGTCAAGGGGTTAAGACGCCTCCCTTTCACGGAGGAATCACGGGTTCGATTCCCGTACGTGGTACCAAAGCCTTCAGTTATTCAGCTGGAGGCTTTTTTTATGCTCAATCCTTATATTTGATTTTTTTAGGCCAAAAGTTTGGCTAATTTTGCGCTTTACTTTTTTAGCTATGGTTGATGTTTTATTGGGCCTACAGTGGGGCGATGAAGGCAAGGGGAAAATAGTTGATTATCTTGCTGCTAAGTACGATGTTATTGCGCGCTTTCAGGGCGGACCAAATGCCGGTCATACCCTGTATGTGAATGGCAATAAAGTGGTGCTTCGTACCATCCCCTCAGGTGTCTTTCAAGAAAATAAACTGAATCTTATCGGTAATGGAGTAGTAATCGACCCGGTTACGCTTCAAGAAGAAATTGAAAATCTTAAAGCTATTGGTGTATCACTTGAGCATAATCTTTTTATCTCGCATAAGGCACATTTAATCCTGCCTACGCACAGAGCGCTTGATGCTGCTTCTGAGCAAGCAAAAGGAGCAGATAAAATCGGTTCTACGCTTAAGGGTATCGGTCCGGCTTATATGGATAAAACTGGTCGTAATGGCCTGCGCGTCGGAGATATCATGGCTCCTGACTGGAAGGAGCGTTATGAAAAATTAAAGCAAAAGCATTTGTCACTCTTGTCGGTATATCCTGAGCAAGTGGATTGGCAATCATGGGAGCCTGCATTTTTCGAAGCCGTAGCTTATCTGCAAGGTCTCAATATCGTTAATGGCGAGTATTGGATAAATGAGCAGATTAAAGCCGGTAAACGCATATTGGCTGAAGGCGCCCAAGGCTCAATGCTGGATGTAGATTATGGAACCTATCCATTTGTTACATCTTCCAACACTATTTCATCAGGTGTTTGCACTGGTTTGGGTATCGCTCCGAAATATATCGGCGAGGTGTATGGAATCACCAAAGCATACTGTACGCGCGTGGGTAGCGGTCCATTCCCAACAGAGCTATTTGACGAAGTAGGTGAGGCTTTGCGTGTGGCCGGGCATGAATTTGGTGCAGTTACCAAAAGGCCAAGAAGATGTGGCTGGATAGATTTGGTTGCGCTCAAATATACTATCATGCTAAGTGGTGTTACCAGACTTATCGTAACCAAAGCAGACGTAATGGATGGCTTTGAAGAGATAAAAGCAGCTGTAGCCTACGAGATTGACGGCAAATTGTATAAGGAAATGCCGTTTGACATCTGCAATGCGACTATTACACCAGAGTATAAGTCGTTTGCGGGATGGGCTCCGGTAAAGACAAGCGAATGCAAAAGTATAGAGGCGCTACCTCAGGCGTTTAAGGATTTTTGCGCCTTCTTAGAGCAATATTTAGAGGTTAAGATACAGTACGTTTCTAACGGTACGGGAAGAGATAACTTGCTGAAATTCTTTGAATAGTAGTAAGTTATTTTGATAAAAGCGTAATTTGTAGGTCATTCATTCTTGAATGGCCTCTTTTTTTATTTCGGAATTTTCGGGAAATTTTCATAGAAATAATTTGTTAAAATGTAAAAAATGTATATTTTAGATTCTGATAAGTAAGTATTGGATACTGATTTGACAAGGGATAGAAGGCAAGACCAGTACTTATTGCTGAATACTACACCGCCTTTAAATCATCTGTCATATGAAAACGTTTTTTACAAAGGCCTTAAGTGCCGGTGCCTTGTGCGCACTCATGGCCAGCGGAAATGTAGATGCACAAACATATACTTATACGCTCAGTGGTTCGCCCATCAACACCACCGGTTGGACTATGGGTGGTAATGCTTCAAATGCCTCTACGCATATCCGACTCACCAACAGTACCACCAACCAAAACGGTTATATTTATTACACCATTCCCCAGAATCTAAACAGTGCCTGCGATTATTTTTCTATTGAGTTTAGTTATCGTATTATACCTGCGACGGGCATTCCTCCTGCAGACGGGCTGGCATTCTGGTACATCAGTAATCCACCTTCCGGTTTTGTATTGGGTGGGGGAATTGGTCTGCCGGCTACCATGACGGGTTTTGCGCTCATTTTCGATACTTACGACAATAATTCTGCCACGCCGGTAATTAATGCCAATCCGCTCATCACACTGCGGCAGTTCACCGGAGGTGGATACACAGAGGGGGTGATGACGGGTTTGATAGGTTCGGAGCTTACGGGCCAATCGCAAATTACAGATGGTAACTGGCATACAGCTAAGATTGTATATCAGCTTGGGGTAGTCTCGGTATATCTTGATGGCGCTACTACGCCTCAGATTTCTGGCAATATGCTCCTGTCGGGTACTGTAGGTTATTTTGGCTTTTCCGCCTCAACGGGCTCTTATTATGAGTACCATGATATCAAAGATGTTATTATCTCGGGCGGGCAAACTCCTGATCCGGTATCTGTAACAGATTTAACATTCTGTCAGTTTGACCCCGCAGGGCCACTTACAGCATCGGGAAATTTGCCCAATGCCGTGTATCACTGGTATGACCAACCCACTGGAGGCACAGCCTCTCCGACTCCGCCAACGCCAAACACAGCCGTACCAGGCACTTATACCTGGTACGTGTCTCAAAGTAATACCGGATGTCCTATTGAAAGTCCGAGAGTGCCTATAACTGTAACGGTGCATCCTAAACCCGTCCTGCGCATTTCGCCTGATACCACAGTGTTTTGTGTGGGTAGCTCGGTAACGCTTAATGCGACAGGTGCGCCAACAATCAACTGGTCGCCCAATCAGAATCTGAGCAGTACCACAGGTGCTTCGGTAGTGGCTAGTCCTAATATTTCTACGGTATACAGAGCCATCGGAACCACCCCGTACGGATGCGCAGATACTGCCTACGCTGCTGTGTTGGTGCTGCCGCGTGACTCTATGGACATTTATGTAACTATAGACGAAGGGGAATATTACGAATTTGTGAACAAAAGACTTTGGGACCCGGGTGTGTATCGCAAAAATTTGCTCAACGAGGATGGTTGCGATAGTATAGTTATTTTGCATCTTGATGTCAACTACAAAGAAAAGGTGATAATCATGCCTAACGCTTTCTCTCCGAATGGTGATGGTAGAAATGACCAGTTTAAACCCATGATTAACTATCCGCATTTGGTAAATATAGATCGGCTGTCGGTGTATAATCGCTGGGGACAAGTAATGTATGATGCTTCTGGCCAAGCGGCGCTTGCAGGCTGGGACGGTACTCTGGATGGCAAATCTGTAGATGCCGGAATTTACTACTATCATATGAAGGTGAGGATTGGTAATGAAGTGAAAGAATACTCGGGAGATATTCACCTGATAAGATAAACAGCGCTAAGCTGGGTTAAAAGGATGGGGGTGGCTATTTTGTAGCCACCCCTTATTTATGCACTTTGGACGGCAAATGATAAAAACTTATGTTCGGTATGTATGTTATGGCTGTTGCCGGCATGAATAGGACAACTTGCTTGTTTAAAGTGCGATGCAGGGTATAAAATACGGGAGGATTTTTCTATATTCGCAAACCATTTATTGCTTATGTTGACGAAAAGAGTAGTTGTCACCGGACTAGGAACTGTGAACCCCTTAGGTAACGATGTGGCGTCCACCTGGGCAGCCATGATGGAGGCTAAGAGTGCGGTGGGACTGGTGACCAGATTTGACATTTCCAGATTTAAGTCGCAATGTGCCGCTGAGGTCAAAAATTTTAATCCTGAACTTTATCTGGACAAGAACGAGATTCGCAGAACGGACCTGTTTATAAGATATGCGCTGTACAGCGCCGCTCAGGCTATTGAGGACGCTGGTATTGATTTTAGTACTATAGACCCTTACGAAGCAGGAGCAATAGTAGGCGTAGGTCAAGGCGGTGTAGAGACCTTTGAAAGTGAGGTTGAGGCTTATGTTAAGAGTGATTATCAGCCTAGGTTTAGTCCTTTCTTTATTCCCAAACTG
>DATGQB010000165.1:0-6471 GCA_035304405.1 Edaphocola sp. | reverse complement strand
CTAATGCGTAATCTGGGTTTAATCTTTGTCCTTACCGAGGGAGCCCGCAAGCCGCTTTCACATTCATCACTTCATTATATCATCAATATCAATTGCTCCATAGATGAAGATTGTGTGCAGCCAATACCTTTTTAGAAGTACTTTTGCAGGTTCATTATGACACAAAATCCAAGTATCAACAAGACTTTTCTCATCATCATTCTAGGCATTCTTGCCGCTCTGGGACCTTTTACCATAGACATGTATCTGCCGAGTTTTTTACGCATAGCAGAAGACCTCAACACCGACCAGCGCCATGTAGCTTTCACACTCACTTCCTACTTTATAGGTATATCTGCTGGCCAGCTGATTTATGGTCCGATTATAGACAAATACGGACGTAAAAAACCACTTTTGGTAGGCCTACTTATCTACATAGTAGCAGCAGTAGGCTGTGGTATGGCACCCAATATTGAATTTATGATTGCGATGCGATTGCTCCAAGCTTTAGGTGCCTGCGTGGGAATTGTGGCTTCCAATGCCATTATCTCTGATGTGTACGAACCCAAGAAAATGGCTCAGGCATTCTCTTCTATCATACTTGTGATGGGCGTAGCGCCACTTATAGCCCCAAGCGTGGGCAGTCTCATTTTGGAAACCGCCGACTGGAATTATATCTTCTATTTTCTGGCAGTATTTGCGGGTATCATCACCTTGCTAATATATACCTATCTGCCCGAGACCAACCGTTTTGGGCATAGCAATAAATTAAGAATAAAAAACATTTCTGCTGACTACTGGCATATACTCAAAGACAAAATCTTTCTGAGCTATAGCATAGCCAGCAGTCTGGCCATGTCTATATTATTTGCCTATATCGCCTCGGCAGCATTTATCTTCCAGACCTTATATCAACTGGATAAGAGTACCTTTTCGGGCATCTTTGCCATAAATGCCTCTGGATTGATTGCCGGCAGTTATCTGAACGGCTTTATTACCAAGCGCTTTCATTTTATCAATATTGCCAAGCTGGCCACTATACTACTTTGCATTATTTCGGGCCTAGCACTGGCCACCCTGCTTATGGCGGACAATCTGCCCTATCAGGTATTGATAGTATTTATCTTCAGCATACTGTTTCTGCTGGGACTTATCAATCCCAACGCGACTGCTGCATCCCTATCGCCCTTTAAGCAAAATGCGGGAGCGGCCTCTGCGCTTGGCGGCTCACTCAGAATGGGTGTAGGTGCGGTAGTATCTGCCAGCATCGGTTTGCTACAAGGCGAGAGTGCCCTCACTATGTTTACAGTAATAGCGGTATTGGCGCTATGCACCGCCATATTGCTGTTTGCAGCACCCAAAGGGCAATCGCAAAGTACTGTCGTCAGTGAAGAGCAATAAAAACTGAGCCAAAAAGCCCTGTATAGATACTATTTCAGGGCTTATTTTTTGACGACTACAGAGGGCGTGGGAGATAGTAGTGGGTACCCCGCAACGAGGGAGGAGCGAGGAGAAGGTATTCAAGCGAGCATTAAAGCAAAAATTGTTGCTATAATCCCAGATTACGCATTAGGAATTTAAAAGAAAATTATTATGGCAAATAATCCACAAAATAGTGAAAAAAGCATAATAAATTATGGTTTTTGAGCTATTGAAGTGGATTAGAAGCAAGAATTATTTTATATAAAGAGTCTAATGCATAATCTGGGATAATGCGAAAGTTGGGAACGGAGTTTCCCTAAACCGCCGGAATGGGTATAGTGCCACAGACAAAGGAATGGTAAAACCCACTCCTTTGTTTGCAATTTAGATATAGATGTCTTAGTTATATTGCTCGAGTAAATATTTTATGAGGTCGGTAGTAGAAACAATGCCTACGATTTCAGTACCCTTCAATACCGGCAAGGCGTGGAACTCTACTTTGGTAAACTGCTCAGCTACATCTTTGATTAGCTCATCGGCTTGCACCGCTACCGGGTTGCTAACCATTACTTGCTCCAGTTTGAGTAAATCATAAACGGTTTCATCAGCATCGGATTGTCCGTCGAACAAATCGCCGAAGCTCAGGCGCATAATGTCGGTTTTACTCACAATACCTACCAGCTTGCTGCCAGACACTACCGGAATATGGCGCACATTATGTGTTTTCATCAGGCTGTTTACATGCCTCAAGCTATCAGTAAGATTAGCAGTTACCAGATTGGTACTCATTATTTCAGATACGGGAACGCGTTGTTTCATATTTTTTTATTTTTTGGGGTGATGAATATTTAACTTCCTTTTTCAATAGCAAAATAAGTGCAGACGCAGGAGAAAAAACCTAATAAAACTAAGCGAACAAGATGAATCTTGTCATTGGCCATTTGAAAAAAATGTGGTAACTTGTAAGGAATCTGTACTACGCCCTGAATACAATGATACCAGCCAGATATAAAACATAAGCCATTACAAAACAAGCACCCTCTACCCGGCTTACCCGGCTACCGCTCTTAAACACCGGATAGCAAACGATAGCAGTGAGCAAAGCCAAAGGTATATCTACCCATAGCAAATCGTTACTCACCGGCACACCTTTCCATGTGAACACTGAGGTGAGTGCCAGAATTATGAGAATATTCATAATACTGCTTCCGAGCAGATTGCCCACGGCTACATCACGGTCGTTTTTGAAGGTAGCCACCAAGGTGGTAATGAGCTCAGGCGCAGATGTACCTATAGCCACAATGGTGAGACCGATGAGCGACTCTGACCAGCCCCAGGCTCTGGCAATACTAGTGGCACCATCTACCAGCCAGTTGGCCCCCCATATGGTACCGGCGATGCTCAATGCCAGTATAAGAAAATGCAGCAGCCATACCAGCGCATTGCGCTGCTCCCTAGTGCTACTAGGGCTGTACTCCTCGGCGTACTCTTTCTGAATAGCCGCACTTTCGTTTTTACTACCTCTGACTACCTGCACCATATACCAAAGCCCCAATGCCAGCATCAGCAGTCCGTCAATAAAACTAAGTGCCCCGTCTATCGACAATAACAATAATAGCAGGGCAGCAGCAATCATGATACGCATTTCCAGCTTCAGCGATTTCAGATGCAGGGGCAGCGGCCGGAGCAGGGCAGTAAGACCCAGTATCAGCAGTATATTTACCAAATTAGTACCGGCAATATTACCTATAGCCATAGCTCCTGCATTTTCTTCCACAGCCGTGATGCCCACTGCCAGCTCGGGCAGACTGGTACCCAGGCTCACCACGGTAAGCCCTATCACTATGGGTTTTACGCCCATCAGCGCTGCAATCTTTGCTGCCGCTCTCAAGAGCAATTCGGCAGCAACAGTAATAATAAGCAAGCCAATGAGAAATGCAAGATAATGATTCACAAGTTATTACATTTAGATTTACAAAACCTGGCTCAATTGGTGCTTTATATCGGCGGCAGATTGCCATCTACTCACAAAAATAATTAAGCTAATTGACTTAAATTTGTGCAAATCAACCCCATACAGCATTCCGCAATATAAGCAGAATATCGCAGCCTCTTTACAGTTTTCACAAAAATATATACAGCTACATAATGAGCAATTGGCATACGAAAAGCATAGAGCACACTACAGAAGCGACCCAAACGCAGATAATCACAGGTTTGAGCGAAAGTGAAGCCGCCAAACGCCTGCAGGAACAAGGCCCTAATGAACTAAGCGGGGCTAAGAAAAAATCTCTGCTGCGCATGCTGCTGGGCCAGCTCAATGATGCCTTGATTTATGTATTACTCGGAGCCGTGCTAATTACCATTTTTATGGGAGAGTATATAGATGCTGTAATAATTCTGGCTGTGGTGCTGCTCAATGCCATTCTTGGGGTCATACAGGAATACAGAGCCGGCAATGCCATTGAAGCGTTACAAAAGATGGCTGCACCCAAAGCTATTGTGCGCCGATCGGGTCGGCAGATGGAGCTCGCGGCCGCAGACCTGGTAGTGGGTGATGTCGTGATCCTCGAATCGGGGCGCTATGTACCCGCAGACCTGCGCCTTATTGAAAGTGCCAACTTGCAAATAGACGAATCTGCCCTTACCGGAGAGTCTGTACCCGCAGAGAAAAATGCTCAAAAGATTATCCAAGACGAGCGTGCTGCTCTTGGCGACCGATGCAATATGGCTTATATGTCCACCCTGGTGAGCTACGGCCGCGGTGTAGGTGTCGTCACTGGCACGGCACAACAAACCGAGGTAGGTAAGATAGCCCATATCATTGCCAATACCGCGGAGAACAGCACACCGCTGGAAAAACGATTGGCAGCTTTAGGCAAGACCTTGGGCAAGCTGGCTATAGGCATATGCGTGCTGATGTTTGCCGTGGGCTATATTCAAGGCCGGCACGTAGCCGAGCTTTTTCTCACATCAGTATCACTGGCTGTAGCCTCTATACCCGAAGGACTGGCCGCCATTGTAGCTATTGTACTGTCGATAGGCGTTACCAAAATGGCTCGTCAAAATGCGATTATCAAAAAGCTGCCGGCCGTAGAGACTTTGGGCTCTGTAAACATTATCTGCTCCGATAAGACGGGTACACTCACCCAAAACCAGATGACTGTGCAGCAGATATTTACCTTCGGCAACAAAGAGCCTATACGCATTACAGCAGGAGCGCAATATACCGAAGAAGCACTACTTCTGGCTAAGGGCATGACCCTAGCCTCAGATGCCAGTCTGGAAGGTGGCAATGCCGTAGGCGACCCCACGGAATTGGCATTGCTCATGCTGGCCGATGATATGGGCATAGACCGTGCAGCCCTGCACCAATCAGCACCACGCATAGACGAAAGGGCATTTGATAGCAACCGCAAAATGATGTCCACCATGCACGAAACCGAGCAAGGAATGGTGGTATATACCAAAGGCGCCATAGACCAGCTTATACTACGCTGTAAATATGTGTTTGAAGAAGGCGCCATTATTCCCCTCACCGATACACATAAAGACATCTTGCTCATGCAGGCAGATAATATGTCAGAGCAGGCATTGCGCACCCTGGCCCTGGCTTTCAAACAGGCGGACAAGCGCCTGCCACCTGAGCAGTTTGAGCAAGAGCTGGTCATGGTGGGCATTGTGGGTATGATAGACCCTCCTAGAGAGGAAGTTAAGGCTGCTATAAGCGCAGCCCGTGAGGCCGGCATTCGCACCGTAATGATTACCGGCGACCATAAAAACACCGCCTTTGCCATAGCAAGGCAACTGGGCATTGCCACCGAGCCTTCAGAAGCTATTTCCGGAGTGGAACTAGACGCGTTACCCCCCGCCGACCTGGAGCAAAATGCCGCAAAGTATAGTGTTTTTGCCAGAGTGAATCCGGAACATAAGGTGAACATTGTAAATGCGCTCAAATCCGGTGGTAATATTGTAGCCATGACTGGCGACGGGGTGAATGATGCCCCATCACTCAATGCCGCAGATATTGGGGTAGCCATGGGCATTACGGGCACAGATGTGGCCAAAAACGCTGCCGATATGATACTGGCAGATGACAACTTTACCACCATTGTAAAAGCAGTAGAGCAAGGTCGCAATATCTACAACAACATCCGCAAATCGGTAATATTCCTACTCGCCAGCAATCTTGGCGAGGTGATATGCATGCTTCTGGCCATTGCCGCCGGCTTGCCTGCACCCCTATTGGCTACACAACTGCTTTGGATCAATCTCGTTACCGATTCCTTACCGGCCATTGCCTTAGGCTTAGACCCCGGTAGCAAAGAAGTGATGCAGAGCCATCCACGCCATCCTGATGAGCATTTCTTCTCTCGCGGCGGTAGCCTGGTGGTGATTCTGGGCGGCCTGAGCATAGGACTGGTCACTTTGGTGGCCTACTGGTACGGTTTTCATGCCCATGGCTACCACCCTACCGATACCCAAGTGCCCGAAAACGTATTGCGTCATGCCCGCACACTGGCCTTTATGACCATCATAGCCGGACAAATGTTTTATGCTCTTAGCGTGCGACAGCTGCACCAGCATATCTTCCAAGGCGGCTTTTTTAAGAATGTATACCTCTGGGGAGCCGTGATACTGGCCTTCTTCCTGCAACTGATGGTATTGGAGATACCCGCACTGAGTGATGCTTTCAAACTACAATCGCTAAGCATTAGCGACTGGTGCAATATTACCCTCATGGGTATGATACCGCCGGCGATACTCGAACTTATAAAACTTTTCCGTAAGCAAGGAGGCAGCACATGGCAGTAAGCCATGCTGCCTTTTGGATTAAATAACATTTGGGCGTGGCCCGTCGCGGGTTTCCCTCACGCAGTTTTGAGCTGAGGCAAATAAATAGCAGGCTTAAAGGCGAGTGTTGACGCCTATCAATAAACCCAGATTACGCATTAGGAATTTAAAAGAAAATTATTATGGCAAATAATCCACAAAATAGTGAAAAAAGCATAATAAATTATGGTTTTTGAGCTATTGAAGTGGATTAGAAGCAAGAATAATTTTATATAA
>DATGQB010000164.1:0-5683 GCA_035304405.1 Edaphocola sp. | reverse complement strand
TGCACCTCTTGCCTACTACCATCCGTGCGATAAGCCCTCAACTGCAAGCTACGTGCACCCTTGCGCTCATTGCTAAGCCTCTGGCACAGACGCTCCACAAGATGACGCAGAGCTATGTCGATACCGCCTACAGTAAGCACAGGCTCAAGGCAGCTAAGTTGCTCGCAATAGGGGCTCAGCACTTTTATAGGCAGCAGACATTCCGGCTCCACACCCAAGGCCTGCCCTAAGCGGCAGAGCAGCATAGGCCCCAGTCGCCGCTTCAGCACCGGTGCAGGAATAGTCATAAACTGAGCGATTTGCTTAAAACCTAACTGTTGCATTCTGTGCACTGTATCGGGTAGTATGCGCAAAGCGGCAGGGGGCAGATGCGCCAGGGCCTGAGCCTGAGCCCCCTCCGGCACTATCTGCAAAGGTTGTGAGGCGTAGTGCGCCACCGCCCATGCAGCACCCACAGTATCGGCCATAGCCAGGCGCAACTGAAAGCCCATGGCTGCAAAGTAATTAACGATGGCCTGTGCATAAGGCTCTTCTCCACCCCAGAGATGCGCACAACCTGAGCAGTCCAGATTGATGCCATCAGGAGCATCCGGTGCTACAACCGGGGCAAAGCGCAGGCATGCCTCTGCGAGCTCACTCAGCACTTGGCTCAACTGCTCCGCATCATAATCCAGCACCATCACTTCGGCGCATAAAGCACGGGCATCGGCAAGGGTTTTGCCACAGGCTATACCTTCCTGCAAAGCTTGCTCATTGGCCTTTCTGACCACTATTCGGCCGCGCTCAGCAGCTTTTAAGACCACAGGTTTGCCTTTATACTCCGGATGCTGCTTTAGGGCATAATCGGTAGCTAGGAAAGGAAAATATATAGACAAAAATCTTCTAGGCATAGTGTTCTGAGATTTGCAAATCCGGTTGAGTTTGGTTTTGAGCTTGACTCAGGGCCACAAAGCGGCTGTTTTGCCAGCCCAGATGCCATAATCCGGGGCGGCCTCCTCTCATTTTTTCCAGACGCACCTCCCAGGCAGGAAATCCCAAGCCCGGAAGTGTATGCTCTACCATACTAGCTATAGGCTTTATGCGCCACCGGCTTACACAAGCCAGATTATGCAGATTGCGGGGACGCTTGCGGTGCAGTAGACCGGTAACGCTGCTAGTCTCTACTACCAGCTGCAAACGCTGCGACTGCGCAAAACTCAACTCACCCAACTCGGCTACCACTGCGGCTAGTGCATTGCATTGCAAAGCCTGCTCCATCACCCAGAGCGCATCTTTATCTTTTCGCACATCTATAAATATTATATCATGCGGAGCAATACCAAAAGCAGTAAGCCCCGGAGGAAACAGGCTGCGCTGCGTGCTCACCCAGAGGCAAGGCTTATTATTCTTCATCAATGACAACAACAACGCTGCGATGAAACCATTTGTAGCGGTAGCACAAGCCGCCGTAGGACTTATAAACTCATGCACCGCCGCCAAGGGCAATGCTCCGTAAGGCAAAGAATCGGCAAGAGCTGCCAGACCACCGTTCCAGATATCACGCTCCCAGTCCTGCACCGGCAGGCCTTGTAACTGCCATATTTCCTTGCGGAGCGCATTAATAATATTTTGCTTCGTCAAACCCTCCATAATCAAAACATTTTCGTACTTTTGTTATTATTAATAACAAAGTTTCGCTACCTAAGATAACAAATGGAGATAAAAGAGCAAAAAATATTTTTCGGGGCCAATCTTAAATTTCTGAGGGAGCGCAAAAAACTGAGCCAAGAAGCGCTGGCACAGATGCTGAACATCAGCAGGGCCAAACTGGCATCTTTGGAGTCAGGACATACCAGAACCCCACAGCCGGAAGACTACATTAACGTATCGAACTATTTTAGAATCAGCATAGACAATCTTATCAAAATAGATTTGCGCAAACTGGGCGAGCTGAAGGTGCGGGAATTGGAAGCCGGCAATGATATCTATATCAAAGGGGGCAATCTGCGCATACTGGCCATAAGTGTGGATAGTACCAACAATGAGCAAACCGAATATGTACCGGTAAAGGCCAAGGCCGGATATGCCGATGGTGGCTATGCCAATCCCGAATACATTGCAGAGCTGCCTAAATACAAGCTGCCTCACATTCCCACAAGGGGCACCTTCAGAATATTTCCGATAAGCGGAGACTCGATGCTGCCCATACCCGACGGAGCGGATATTACGGGACAGTTTGTAGAAGACTGGAGCAGTATAAAACCCGATACACCCGCCATTGTCATTTTAAAGGGGAATCAGGATTTTGTATTTAAGCTCATTAGCTTTCTGGAGCATGGGCAAGTGCTGCTCAAGTCACTGAATCCATTGTTCAAACCCTATACCGTATCGGTAGAAGATATAGTGGAAGTATGGAAATTTTATGCCTATACCAGCAAAACCATGCCCGAACCAAGTACCGACCTGCAACAACTGATGTGGATGATACAGGATTTGCGAGATGAGCTGCGGCAACAGTCAGGACAATAAGCTCTGGCGGCCGGAGCGAAGGAGGCGGCCGAGAGCCCTCCAGAAAGCAAATAAAAAACAGCAGCGAGCAAGAAAGGGCAAAAGCCGGGTCTGAATCTATCCTGCCAATTCCACACCTTTTTCTTAATTTCGCTGACAAATTTTCGACAAGCAGAGCAATATGAGCGATTTTGATATTGAACTACCGGAAGACGATAAGCAGCCTGCGCACGAAGAGCAAACGGCCTCTATTGACAAAATGTACGAAAACTGGTTTTTGGAATATGCCAGTTATGTAATACTAGAGCGTGCGGTACCCGATGTGCGGGACGGATTAAAGCCTGTGCAGCGCCGCATTCTGCATGCTATGAAGGAGATGGATGACGGACGCTTTAACAAAGCAGCCAACATCATAGGTCAGACCATGCAGTACCACCCCCATGGAGATGCCAGTATCGGCGAGGCCATGGTAAACATGGGACAAAAAGACCTGCTCATAGAAACCCAAGGTAACTGGGGCGATGTGCGCACCGGAGACCGTGCAGCAGCAGCCCGTTATATAGAAGCGCGCCTGTCTAAGTTTGCCCTAGAGGTAGCCTTCAATCCCAAAACCACACAGTGGCAGCTCAGCTATGACGGCCGTAAAAACGAGCCGGTATGCCTGCCTATGAAGTTTCCGCTACTGCTCTCGCAGGGTGCAGAGGGTATTGCGGTGGGGCTTTCTACAAAAATACTGCCTCACAACTTTATAGAACTACTGGAAGCCTCTATCAACCACTTAAAAGGCAAATCATTTCAATTATATCCGGACTTTCTGACCGGCGGGATGATAGATGTGAGCAACTATAACGATGGCGCCCGCGGTGGCAGACTGCTGGTAAGGGCTCATATAGAAGAGGTGGATAAAAAAACACTGGCTATCAAGGACGTGCCTTATGGCGTAACCACCTCCGGGCTGATAGAAAGCATACTCAAAGCCAACGATAAAGGGAAGATAAAAATCAAAAGCGTAGTGGATAATACCGCTGCGGAAGTGGAACTAATAGTGCAACTGGCCACAGGGGTATCTATAGACCAAACCATAGATGCGCTATATGCCTTCACCGACTGTCAGATTTCTATCTCGCCAAATGCCTGTATCATTATCAATGACAAACCTCACTTTGTGACGGTATCTGACCTGCTCAAACACTCAGTAGCAGAAACAAAAATGCTGCTGAAAAAAGAGCTGGAGATAAGACTGGCAGAGCTGGAAAATGACTGGCACTATTCTTCTTTAGAAAAAATATTTATTGAGAAACGTATCTATAGAGATATAGAAGAAGAAACAACCTGGGAAGGCGTATTGCAGGCCATAGACAAAGGCCTGGAACCATACAAAAAACTATTTCGCCGAGCCATAGTAGAAGAAGATATCATCAGACTTACCGAAATAAAAATCAAACGCATCTCTAAATATGACAGCTTCAAGGCGGATGAACACATCCGGGCTGTAGAAGCCGAAATTCAAGAGGTGAAACACAATATTGAACACCTTACCGACTACGCCATTGCATATTATCAAAATCTGCTTAAGAAATATGGCAAAGGCAAAGAGCGCAGAACTGAAATCAAGGTATTTGACACCATTCAGGCTACCAAGGTAGCTATTGCGAACACCAAGCTGTATGTCAATCGAAAAGAAGGCTTTATCGGCTCTGCGCTTAAAAAAGATGAGTTTGTGGTAGAATGTGCCGACATTGACGATATCATCGTGTTCAAGAAGGATGGCAGCATGGTAGTGACCAAAGTAGCCGACAAGACCTTTGTGGGCAAGGACATTATTCATGTAGATGTGTTTCGCAAGAATGATGAACGCACCACTTACAATATGATGTATATGGATGGACAAACGGGTATTGTTTATGCCAAGAGATTCAATGTAACCAGTATTACCCGTGACCGCCATTACGACCTTACCAAAGGCAATAAAGGCAGTAAGGTGATATACTTTACCGCCAACCCGAATGGAGAGGCAGAAGTGGTAACGGTAACCCTCTCACCGGGCTCATCTGCAAGAATTAAAACTTTTGACTTCTACTTTGAAAATCTAAGCATCAAAGGACGTAGCTCACAAGGTAATCAGGTGACCAAATATCCGGTGCGACAAGTGAAATTTAAAGAGCAAGGCCGCTCAACGCTCGAAGCTCCTAAAATATGGTATGACGAGCAGGTAGGCCGCCTGAATACTGATGGCTATGGCAGACTGCTAGGCAGCTTCAATGTAGAAGACAGGATAGTGGTGTTTTACAAAGACGGCCATTACGAGCTCACCGACTTTGACCTCACCAACAGATACGAAACAGAACAGATACTGGCTATAGACAAATGGATTCCGGACAATCCGATTACGGCGGTATACTGGGACAATGATAAGAAGCAATTCAACATCAAACGCTTCAGAATTGAGACCCAAACGCTTAAAAACAAATTCCTATTTATTAAGGAAGGTCCTAAAAACTATTTATACTTTGTGACCACTCATCCGAATCCAACACTGACAATCGTAAATGGCAAAAACAAAAACGATGCGCACAGCCAGGAAATCAAACCGGCAGAGTATATCGAAGTCACTGGTTGGAAAACCATAGGCACCCGCCTTTCGGACAAAGACCTTCTGGAAATAAAAGCCAGCTACCCGGAACCGGAACCCGAGGCAGAAGATGGCGAGGACAACAATGAGCAGCCGGATAACAATAATACCATAGCACCGACTTTATTTTAAAGATTAAGATAAGGTTAGTTTTATTTTTCATATCTTTAATTGTCGAGCATAGCTAATAAAAATTTAATAGTTTTATACCCGTGCTGCTCTGCAGCATGGGTCAGAACGGAACAATAAGATGAACAAAATAGCACTAGAAATAATAGCTTTATCCAGCAGTGTCACTCAGCTACAGTCTTATGCTGTGGTCTTGGGAGAAGTAGGAGGAGAGCGCAGACTGCCGATTGTAATTGGAAGTTTTGAAGCACAATCCATAGCAGTGGCATTGGAACAGATAAATCCCTCAAGACCTTTGACCCATGATTTGATGACCAACCTCATGCAATCTTTTAGCATCCAACTGGTCGAGGTGGTTATCTACAGACTGTCTGAGGGCATTTTCTATGCCAATCTGATATGTGAGCGCGATGGAGAAAAGATGGAAATTGACTC
>DATGQB010000163.1:0-9529 GCA_035304405.1 Edaphocola sp. | reverse complement strand
AGTATATGGTCAAGGTACTATCAACGCTGCAGGTAATACAATCACTGTACAATACACTATCAAACAAGTATCTACTCAAGCTGAGATCAGCTACACTGGTACTTGGACTAAGTAATTCGAGTTCAGGCAATATATAAATTGTGTATAACGAAGAAAAAGGCTGTCCGAATGGACAGCCTTTTTCTTTTCTCGCTTGCCGCAGCGCAATTCTGATGCCCCAGCATGCATTTACCATCACAAATTGCTTCCATGCTGCTCTCGGGCAATCTCCCCTGCAACGCGCTCCGCGCTAAACATTCATGCAATCGTTTGAATTTATAAAGAACATAATCATGCTCTTTATAATCCAAATATCCAGGCCACCCATTATTACCAATCTTGGGAAGATAAACAAATATGCTGTCTTACCCAATGGTTTCATGCATTAATGCAAGTGAGCACACCATTCCTATTCGAGGTCAAACTTCGCGCTCACCGCTATTGTAGATCTTAAAAAGAAATGTCTATACGACAAGCTTTCTCTTTTCTCCAAAAACAAAGATGCTGTATCATATACATGATACAGCATCATCAGTATTACACAATGCTTGTGCTAATACTCTGATTATTATCTATTGAATCTAGAAGCCTTAGCATCAGCATTCTCTTGCTTTGCCTTTTCTTGAGTACCCTCATTGAAGCGTCCTGCTTTAGCGTCAGAAGTGTTAGTTGTTTTCTCACCAGAGAATCTGTCGCCCTTTGCATCACTTTTCACCTCTTCTTTCTGAGAAGTAGAAGGGTTAGAAGTGGCTGGTTTTGAAGTAGCCGGCTTAGATGTTGGTTTGCTAACAGGTTTAGCAGAGCCAGATTTATTAAGAGCAGCGGCAGCTTCAGCAGCAGCGATTGAGTCTGCAGCAATTCTATTCAATAAAGAATCGTTTTGCGCTGCATTAGCTTGCTGAATAGAATCTTCCTGGGCTTTTAATAAAGAATCCAATTGCTCCTGAGATACCGCTCCAGCATTCTCTGTGGGTTCATTATTACCACAAGAAGTTAAATAAAACAAACCGCTAATTGCTGTTAAGGCTAAAATCGCTTTTTTCATTGTATTGCTTTTTTTGTTTTGATTGATATTTAATATTGTTGCAAATATACGATGCAGTACCAGAATATTAACTTTAAAAATACTATTTATATGTTAATGCCTCTAATATGCGAACGTTAATTTATACCGTTTAGACCAAAAGGTAACCTTCGGGTTTAGTAAGTTTGCATAACGTTAACACCTTTATAAAGCTGCGGGCTAAAACTGCTAGAACCTAATATTGTTAAGTGGCGGCAATGGCACAAATTCACTTTCGTCGCCCGGCACGATGGGGAATACATCCCAGTCTTGCTGCTCCCAGGCCTGCATTGCAGCCCTAATGCGCTCTTTGTTAGAATGTACAAAATTCCAGAATACAAATCGCTCTTCGGTCAGCGGCTCTCCTCCAAATAAATACACCGTACTACCCGCACGAATTGTAAAGCGGCACAGCCTGCTATCCTTGGCTATTAATAACTGCCGGGTACCAAACTGACTACCCTCTATGGCCACAGCCCCTTCCAAGATATACATGCCCACTTCGCCAAAAAGCTCGTCACCGATGTTGATGTCAGCATCTTGCTCCGCTTTGATTTCCATAAAATAAAGCGGACTATACACAGGCACAGGCGACTGCCGTCCTCCCAGAGTACCGGCTATAAGCTTGTAATGTACAGCCCCTTCCGACCATACCGGCAATTCATTCGCTCCTATATGCACAAAGGAGGGAGGAGCATCTTCCCGCTCCTTGGGCAGGGCTACCCATATCTGAAATCCGTGCAGCATTTTATCTTCCTGTCGCAAGGCCTCCGGTGTTCGCTCCGAATGCACCACTCCGCTACCTGCCGTCATCCAATTTACTGCTCCAGGATGGATTTCCAGACTATTGCCCATACTGTCCCTGTGCCAAATCGCGCCTTCGAAAAGATACGTAAGCGTGGCCAGACCAATGTGCGGGTGCGGCGGCACATCCAAATTTTGATATGCGGCCATACAAGTCGGCCCCATATGGTCGATGAAGATAAAGGGTCCTACCATGCGCTTCTCTTTAAAAGGAAGCAGACGTCCTACCATAAAATTTCCAATATTTGCAGAACGCTCCTCTATTACGAGGCCTATATTCGACATCATAATGCTTTACTGTTTAACCCAGATTACGCATTAGACTCTTTAATTAAAATTATTCTTGCTTCTAATCCACTTCAATAGCTCAAAAACCATAATTTATTATGCTTTTTTCACTATTTTGTGGATTATTTGCCATAATAATTTTCTTTTAAATTCCTAATGCGTAATCTGGGTTTAAAAAAGCTATCAAGGAATTTTGCCCTCGTAAGCTGCAGCTCACAAAATTATTATTTTGATTAGTATCGATAATCGTACAAAGTGCGGCCAATATTCCACCGGATTGCACCGTAGCCGATAACATTTCCGGAATTGGGCAACTTATCTGCATCAGGCACCAGCGTTCCTCCCACTTCCAAAAAGAGATTTGGTCTCAACTCATAGGCAACATTAAGATTGCCCCATAAGCTGGCTTTTTTCTCCCCTACCAGAAAAGGATATGCTTTGTCGCCTTCTGTACGACCGGTGGCCAACTGATAAATGCTGGTACCATAGTTTTTACCCGCTTCAGGCACCCCACGCACAGCATATACAGCCCGGCCTTCAATGGTCCAAAGTGGTGAAGGCTGATAACGCAAATTGCCAATAATTTCAGAAAAGTTATTGCCAAGAGGATGCGCTAATGGTTGGTTGTAATGAGTAAAAGAAGTGCTGCTATCATTATCCGCCAGATAAGTAAAGGGACGCACCAAATTCCATTCCAGCTGACCGTCAAGGTTTGCCACGGAGAGCACATCAAAATATTTTAGTCCCAGCTGGAAAGCATATCTATTTTCCCAGCTACCCTGTCCTATACTCCCCAAATCCAGTTTATCAAAAAATGCTTGCCCATATACTTGCACATCGCGGGTAGGAATAGCCTTAAACTGCAAGCCCCAGGCGTTGTTTGCCTCAGTATTCCCGGCCTGCCTTGCAATGCTTTGCCATCCGATTACCGGCACAAAAGCTGTGATGGCTGTCTTTTTTGACTGAGATAGCATAGTGCTTTCGAATATCCCAACACTCAACCATCTTTTGGGCGTGTAGTTCAATTGATGTACCGCTGCATATCTGCGTGGGAACAATACATCAGCTCTACCTTCGTAATTGGGCATCTGTTCTGTAATCAGACTTTCATACTGAAAATTGCGCCATTTTGCACGTAGACGCATAAATGTTGTGGGAGCGGCATTATAACCATATACTAGGCTACGCATGCCGTAGCCCACGTGATGCTTATCATAGCCAAAGCTGAGATTAAGTTTCTTTTTGATGATACCCACATCTACATAGCCCCTAGCCATGAATATGTCAAAGTTCTCGCCTGTGAGCACTGCCAAATGTTGCTCTGGCAGTTGCTTCCGATGAGCATCCACCCATGGCCTCATATATCCTGCCAGCTTTTCCTGATTATCCGCCAGCATAGTATAAAGTCCTATTCGGTCGGCGATTCTGGCTCTCACTTCTGCCCCACGGATATTCCTTGTAAAACTTCCTCTATCCATTTCATAATTAGCCTGAAAGTATAGAACAGGATTCACTGACAAAAAGAAATCCCCAGTTTCAACATTTATCAAATCGGTTTGTTTCTGATAGAAATACTTGAGTATAGGCCTTCGCGAACTAACGAATCCCGACTCCCCTGCAGAATTTTCAAACCACTCTCCGCTGAGGGCTATAGCCCTATTGATATTAAACTCGTCCACCCTCGATAATGGAATACTTCCTACTCTGGCTTCGCGCTCATAATTGCTCAAAAAATTTACCAACTCCCGTCTCGAAACCGGCATGGAGGCATCAGTACCATCGGCCATGAGGTGCCTTACTCTTGCTTCGATTCTACTAATCAATCGGGTTTCCGGCATCTCCGGGCCGAGGTAAGTGTCCTGTGCCTGCAACTGGCTCGTTATCAGCCCTGATAGCCCCAAAAATGCAATCGTTTTTATGGAAAGTTGGCGCATAAACATTTTTTTACAGTGTTGAGTGTTAGGTTATTAGTTAAGCAAAGGTGTAATAGATAAGTTTATTTATCGATATTAAAAACAGCACGAAAATCACTGCCTTTGGTCACCACAATGGGCATCACCTTCTGTACCAAAGTGTCATCATAATCATAGACTGTCACAAACCTCAAATTGGCCATTGGTCTGTAGGTATCACTATAGGTATCCGGATTGGTGTATTCCAAATTTTCAAACACAGCGGTACCCTTATTATCAGTCATTACCATTTCTCTGGCATTGGCCAAGTTAATGATGAGTCCGTTGGTATCAATACCATCCCAATTGTTTTGCCATACGTTGGCATCAAAAACATACACAGCCCTGCCTGCCACATCAAGGTTCAATGAATCACTGGTGAGATGGAGGGTACCTCTAGTATAATCACGAGTGATACGGGGCTTATTGCAAGCCAGCAGCAACAAGGAAACAAATGTCGCCAGTAACAAAAATCCTTTATTCATCTTGTTCAATCTCTATGAATTATATAATACTTGGGCAAGCTCAAAGAACTTGCCCCAAAAATCCTAGTTATTATTCACGGTTACCATTTCATTAGCATCTGCTGTATAGTCAATATTATCCAGTCCAAAGCCAAACAAACCTATGAATTCGTTTTTATATCCCGCTAAATCGCCAAGTGTAGGTAAGTTGTCGGTATCTACTTGCTGCCACAGTGCCGAAACCTTTTGTTGCACATCATCTTGCATTTCCCAGTCATCAATTCTTACTCTTCCGGCCTCGTCCACAGGCACCTCTGTACCGGTATAGAGACGTTGCTTATATAGGCGATAAATCTGCTCTATACATCCCTCGTGTGTACCTTTATCTTTCATCACCTTATACAGTAAGGAGATATATAATGGCACTACCGGGATAGCGGCGCTAGATTGCGTAACCAATGCTTTATTTACCGATACAAAGGCCTTGCCATTTACAGCCGCGAGCATTTCATTTATTTTAGCGGCGCTCGCCTCCAGATGGTCTTTCGCTCTGCCAATGGTACCCTTACGATAAAGCGGATGAGTAAGTTCAGGTCCTATGTAAGAATAAGCCACTGTCATAGCACCATCAGCGAGAACACCGGCAGCAGTAAGTGCCTCAATCCAAAGTTGCCAGTCTTCACCACCCATTACTTTTACAGTGTTTTCAATTTCTTCTTCTGAAGCCGGATTAATGGTCACTTCTGTAATCTTACCGGTATGGATATCCACTGTTTTATTGGTATAAGGGGCACCAACGGGTTTTAAAGTAGAGCGGTGTAGCACGCCGGTTTTAGGATCTGTTCGCACGGGAGAGGCCAGACTGTAAATCACCAAATCTACCTGGCCTAAATCTTGCTTTATCAGCTCAATCGTTTGTTGTTTTACTTCATCTGAGTATGCATCACCATTGATACCTTTTGCATACAAACCGTCTGCATGTGCAAAGTCTTGAAATGCAGCCGTATTATACAGACCCGGAGTAGCAGTTTTACCATTGCTGGCTTCCTTTTCAAAATACACTCCAATAGTAGCCGCACCCGAACCGTAAGCAGCAGCAATTCTTGATGCTAGGCCAAAACCCGTAGAAGAGCCAATCACCAATACCCGCTTTGGCATGGCTATAGCACCTTGCTGTTTTACATACGCTATCTGACGTCTTACATTTTCTTTACAACCTTCGGGATGAGCTGTCAAGCATATAAACCCGCGCATTCTTGGTTCAATAATCATAATTTCTTATCTCTTTTTCTATTGCGGAATGATTAATTCTACAAATGTAATAATTATCTCCTGATAATTGGAAATTGAAGATTCGTTTGTAAAGAAAGCACTGAGCTGCCTGACATTACAGACCTCTTCATGCGCTTAAAACTGGAATCAAAAAGGCGTACTCCTGCTCTGTTGCAAGGGGTACGCCTTTAAATTCATCAAGATAGCTTCTTATGGCTGGATAATTAGTTTTTGAACTATGCTGCCATCCTTGGTTTGGATTTTGAGCATATACATTCCTTCGCTGAGATGATTTAATGGGACAAACACCTGATTGTCACCCAAGCCTACAGTAATCGGCTGCTGCAGCACCTCTCGCCCTAAGAGGTTGATTAAGATTACATTGGCCTGCTGAGCAGCATTAGAATGGAAATTAAGTGTAACACCATGCTTGGCAGGATTGGGCGACAAGCTAAGCGCTGACAAGCCCTCTGCTGCCACATCACGCAGACCTACACCATTACAGAAGCTGGAGTTCTCCTCTTCCACCACAAATTTGTAGTAATCTACAAGTATAGCGGTATCGATAGGAAGAACACTCATCACACGCAGGTATGCGCGTACTTCAACATTGATATCATGCTCTGCAGCAACGGTACCACCCGGCACGTCACCATACAAGGAAATGCAGGCACGCTCACCACCGGGGATAATCAATCTTGGAAAATCAGATTTAGGCACTCCGGCCACAGCTGGTGTTAAAGCCGGCGTGCTGGCCAATTCAATATAGTTGGGCAGTCCGGCAAAAACACCACTCACAACAAAAGAATCTACTGTTGCCGTAACTGTTTGACCATTAAGCACAAAACTTGTATCATTTGGCGCTTTAATATAAATAATTTGTTCATAAGGTTTTCCGGGACATGCATGTGTAAAACCGGTAGCACTGTCTGGCAATATATAACCTGCTCTTGGGTCGTTGATTCCTGCAGGGTCACACACTTGAGCCTGAGCAGAAAAGCCTATACCCAATAAAAGAATACTGAATAAATGTTTTTTCATCGTTAAATTATTTTTATTTTGCCAAAGATACACAGAAATGAATTTCGAAATATGAATCATTTTAGGCTATTTTTATTTTTTTCATCGCTACTCTTCTGCGTGCCTGCCATAGCTCAAGAGCATCAGATAGTTGGCATAGTAATAGATGCGCAAAGCCAGGAAGGCATCGCCGATGTCCAGATTTCCTGGGGGCGCTATAGTACCCAAAGCAATGAAGATGGCAGTTTTACACTGAATCTCCCGGCGGAGGCAGCTACGCTATCTGACACGCTCCGCCTAAGCCATATTTCATACGAGATTGTCAAGGAACCGGCGAATCTGGAAAGAGCACAGCTTCTGGCGGTCAGTCTCAGCATGGAGGCCAAACGCCAGGTGGTGGATGAGATTACTGTAAGTGCCAGTAGGTTTGAAAAACGCCAATCTGAGCAAACGGTGAGCATTGAGGTGCTTAAACCCAAACGCATATTCGATATGGGCCTCAACAAAATGGATGAAGCCGTGCAGCGGGTACCCGGTGTGGATGTTATAGACCAGCAGGTAAACATCCGAGGTGGCGCCGGTTGGAGCTACGGTGCAGGCAGCCGTGTAATGGTATTGGTAGACGATATGCCTATGCTCAGTGCTGATGCAGCGGATGTAAAATGGGATTATATGCCTATCGAAAACTGCTCTCAGGTAGAGATTATCAAAGGTGCCGCTTCATCGCTTTATGGCTCATCGGCACTCAATGGTGTGATACATTTCCGCACAGGCTATGCTACCAGCCGACCTAAGACCAAAGTTTCCATTTTCAATGGTGTGTATGGCAATCCAAAATTTGAGCAAAGCAAGTGGTGGGGCAAGCAGCAACCTCAGTTTCAAGGAGGCTATATCAGCCATGCGCGCAAGTTTGGAGACCTTAGCGTGGTGCTCGGCAGTGCATGGTATGCAGAAGACTCCTACCTTCAGGGGGACCTCAGCCGCAGAATCCGCGGTAATGCCAATCTGAGATATCAGTCTAGATACAATCCGGCTTGGGTGCTGGGGCTCAATATCAATGCTCAGGTGAGCCGCACGCAAACATTCTTTTTCTGGCAACCCAGCGACGATTACCTGACCACTATTTACCAGCCCTTTGGTGGACTGGCAGACACTAGTACTACAGTGAATAAAAACGCTGCCACTCGATTTAATATTGACCCTTATATACAATTTACCTCTGCGGGTGGTTGGAAACACAGTCTCAATACGCGCTTTTTCCGTACCAACAATGACATTCCTGAAAAGCAGCAATCTTCGCGCGGCGACCATTATTACGGTGCCTATCAAGTGCATAAGCGCTTTGCCGGCCGGCAAGCGGGCAATGAACTCAATATGATTGCAGGCTTTGCGGCCTTTTATAATGATGTAGCGGGCGAACTCTTTGGCAACCATACCGCCAGCAATATGGCACCCTACCTGCAACTGGAGCAGCGCTGGCAAAAGTTATGGCTTACTGGTGGCGTACGCTATGAAATTAACCAAATTGATGATGCCCCGGCAGAATCCAGACCGGTATTTAGAGCCGGTATCAATTACGAATTGAATCCCGCCAGCTTTTTGAGAGCTTCTTACGGACAAGGATACAGAATGCCAAGTATTGCAGAGCGCTTTGTGCGCACAAATTTTGGTGCATCAAGGGTATTTCCCAATCCACAGCTGGAGAGCGAAACCGGCTACAGCTATGAACTTGGCTTCAAGCAACTTTTCAAAACAGGTTCATGGCTTGGCTATGCCGACATTGCTGCATTCTGGACAGAATACAATAATATGATGGAGTTCAATTTTGGGATATTCCTGCCCGAAGACTCTACCCTCAATCAGGTTAAAAACCCAATGGATTATTTGGGTTTCAAATCTATTAATGTGGGCCGAGCACGCATCTACGGGATAGATGCCTCGGTAAATGCCATGGGCAAAATTGGCCAGCTCAACGGTACCATTTTGGTGGGCTATACCTATATGAACCCTATGCAGGTAAATCCCGACTCTGCTATACGTGCCAATCTGAGCGGTCCGACCGATATGCTCAAATATCGCTACAAACATTCGGCGAAAGCAGATATTGAACTGGCGTATAAACGACTAAAATTGGGTGGCACCTTGTTGTATCATAGTTATATGGAAAACATTGATGCTGTCTTTGCCAACACCAAGCCAGACCAAAACATGTATGGAGTGATATTTCAAATTGGCACCGGACTGCCTGCGACCATAACGGATTTCAGAAACAAATATGGACGAAATGGCACGGCCATACTCGATTTACGTTTGGCATATGGGCTCCGCCCGGGGGTAAATGCCACTTTCATTGTGAAAAATGTAGGCAACAGCCTTTACGAGATAAGACCTGCCCTAGCAGGCGCACCCCGAAATTTTCAGCTGCAATTAATGCTCGACCTCTAATCAAATAGATTGGGGCTGTCTCAAAAGGGCAGCCTCTATTGTATGTGGAAATGTGAAAAAAAAGGATGACCGAAGCCATCCTTTCCTCATAGATTTACGTCTATGATGTTGTATGTGTACATCAAAGGTAGTCTTTAAGACGTATAATCAGCAACAGGCGATGTTACTTCCGCCAAGTTTGG
>DATGQB010000162.1:0-30437 GCA_035304405.1 Edaphocola sp. | reverse complement strand
TTTAAAAGAAAATTATTATGGCAAATAATCCACAAAATAGTGAAAAAAGCATAATAAATTATGGTTTTTGAGCTATTGAAGTGGATTAGAAGCAAGAATAATTTTATATAAAGAGTCTAATGCGTAATCTGGGTTAAAATGAGCCTAATTTGGCCCTCCAGGCAAATAGCAACAAAAAAAGACTGCCCGATGACAGGCAGTCTTTTTTTATAAAGTATATTAATATGATTACTTTTTCAGTACTTCGGCCATAGTTTTACCGATATCAGCAGGGCTGGCTACCACGTGGATACCACATTCACCCATGATTTTCATTTTTGCCGCAGCTGTATCATCTGCACCGCCAATGATAGCACCGGCGTGGCCCATACGGCGACCCGGAGGCGCGGTCTGACCAGCGATGAAACCTACTACTGGTTTTCTCATATTATCTTTCAGCCATTGAGCTGCTTCCGCTTCCATATTACCGCCAATCTCACCAATCATGATGATACCGTCAGTTTCAGGGTCGTTCATCAACATTTCTACAGCTTCTTTGGTAGTAGTACCAATGATAGGGTCACCACCAATACCAATTGCGGTAGAAACACCAAGACCTGCTTTTACCACTTGGTCTGCAGCTTCATAAGTTAATGTACCGGATTTAGACACGATACCGATTCTACCTTTTTCGAAAACAAAACCAGGCATAATACCCACTTTGGCTTCACCGGCGGTGATAACGCCAGGGCAGTTCGGACCAATTAAACGACAATCTTTACCATTGATATACTCTCTTGCCATAACCATGTCCTGAACAGGAATACCCTCGGTAATACAAATAATAACCTTGATACCTGCGTCAGCAGCTTCCATAACTGCATCTGCAGCAAAAGCCGGTGGCACAAAGATGATGGAAGTATCAGCACCTGTTGCTTTAACAGCATCTTTTACAGTATTGAAAACAGGACGGTCAAGGTGAGTAGTACCACCTTTGTTTGGGGTAACACCACCCACAACATTGGTTCCGTATTCAATCATTTGTGTAGCATGGAAAGTACCTTCTGTACCGGTAAATCCTTGTACAATTACTTTAGAGTCCTTGTTGACTAGTACAGCCATTGTATATCTTTTTTTACGTTGTTTAATATATGCGCCCCTATTGGAATGCAGGGCGAAGTTAATAAAATAAAGGCGAAATTATACATTTCGCCCAAATATTTAGTCTTTAGCCATTTTGGCCGCTTTCACGAAGGCCACAAATAAAGGAGCGGGCTGGAGTACTGTGCTCTTATATTCAGGGTGAAACTGCGTGCCTATAAAGAATGGATGTGATGGCAGCTCTATGGTCTCTACCAGTCCGGTCTCGGGGTTGATACCGGAAAATATCATACCCGCGGCTTCATACTGAGCCAAATAGTCATTATTAAACTCATAACGATGACGGTGACGCTCTTTGATTTGCGGCTGACCATACACCTCTGCCAGCTTAGTACCCGGTTTAATATCGCATTTGTAAGCGCCCAAACGCATGGTACCTCCCATATTGGATATGTTCTTCTGTTCTTCCATCAGGTGTATCACCGGATGTGGCGTATTGGGGTCCATCTCGGTCGAATGCGCCTGAGTGAGTCCTAATACATTGCGAGCAAACTCAATAGCTGCACATTGCATACCCAAACAGATACCAAAGAAAGGCACATTGTTTTCGCGTGCGTATTTAATAGCCAGAATCTTACCTTCGATACCTCTTAATCCAAAGCCCGGCGCCACGAGTATTCCGTCTAGGTCTTTAAGTTTTTCATTTAGGCTCTCTTCGGTAAGCAATTCTGAGTGAATATTTTTGATTTCAACCTTGCATTCGTTTACAGCACCGGCATGTATCAATGCCTCCAGGATAGATTTATAAGCATCCTGTAGTTCTACATACTTACCTACAAGTCCTATTTTTACTTCGGTTTTCGGATAGCGCAATTTGTTCAGGAAGTCCTTCCATTCGGTTAGCGCCGGCTCCTCGCCCAATGGCAGATTAAGCTTTTTCAGACAGATAACGTCCAGCTTTTCCTTCATCATCTCCAGAGGCACAGAGTAAATAGAATCTGCATCCATCGCCTCAATTACGGCGTCTGGAGTGACATTACAGAAAAGCGCTATTTTACGTTTAAGATCGTTATACAAATGGTGCTCGGTACGGCATACCAGCACATCAGGATGCACACCATTTTCGCTAAGAAGTTTTACTGAGTGCTGCGTAGGCTTGGTTTTCAACTCTTTGGCAGCGCTAAGGTACGGTATAAGGGTCAGATGCACCACTATGCAGTTTTCATCTCCCAGCTCCCATTTTAGCTGACGTACTGCTTCGATATATGGCAGTGATTCAATATCGCCTGCAGTACCACCCAGCTCGGTGATAACCACATCGTATTGGTCGCCCTGCCCCAAAAGCATCATCCTGCGCTTAATCTCATCCGTGATATGCGGAATCACCTGTACTGTCTTTCCTAAATATGCTCCTGCACGCTCCTGATTGATAACATACTGATACACTCTACCCGTTGTCACATTATTAGCCTGTGAGGTGGGTACGCCTAGAAAGCGCTCATAGTGACCCAAATCCAAATCCGTCTCTGCCCCGTCGTCGGTCACATAACATTCCCCATGCTCATAAGGATTAAGCGTGCCGGGGTCAACATTAATATATGGATCAAATTTCTGGATGGTAGTTCTGTAGCCACGGGCTTGCAATAACTTGGCAAGTGATGCGGCAATGATACCTTTACCTAATGAAGAAGTAACCCCACCGGTTACAAAAATATATTTAGTGTCGCTCATAATATACGTTGCAATTAACCGGTAAATAGAAAAAACGAGGCCGCGCAGACCTCGTTTAATTTGTCGGTCGTGCAAAGATAACTCTATTTTGACGACTAAAAAAAATTAGGATTATTAGCTTTTTTTACTATTTAGACCTTTTGTGAACCTAGATTCTGTTAAAATTAATTAAGCATAGCTCCGCCTATGCCGCTCAGCGTCTTATAGGGCGAGATAACCACCATCTGCCGGATAATAGGAGCCAGTAATGAACGAACTTTGCTCTGATGCAAGAAACAATATCAGCGCTGCAATTTCTGAAGCTTGCCCCAAACGGTTCATAGCATGCTTGGCAGCAATCATGTCTATAGCCTCTTTCCCCATAGTATCTTCATTTACCAGTCCGGTATAAACAAAGCCAGGACCTACAGCATTGACCCTAACATTATCGCCCGCATAATCAACAGCCGCAGTTTTGGTAAGACCTACTACTCCATGCTTGGCCGCCACATAGGCCGCAGAGCCCTGAAAGGCAACTTGCCCCAATATTGAGGCTATGTTCACTACACTACCCCCATTGGCCTTAATCATTTCGGGAATCTGATATTTCATCCCGTAAAACACGCCGCTGAGGTTGATATTGATGACTCTTTGCCAATCTTCGGTGGCAATATCTGCCGTCTTAGCAAAAGCAGAGCCTACTCCGGCATTGTTAACAGCGATATGCAGGGCTCCAAAAGCTTTGATAGCTTCTTCCACCATACGTTTGTTGTCCGCTTCAGATGAGGTGTCGGCCTTCACAAAGATGGCGTCTCCGCCCAGCTCTTTTATTTCATCTACAACCTTCAAACCCTCCGCTTCATTGATATCGCTCACAACAACTTTGGCACCTTCTTTAGCAAACAGCAATGCGGTTTCTTTTCCGATTCCGGAGGCTGCCCCGGTAATAATAGCTACTTTGTTGTCCAGGCTTTTCATAGTATAACTTTTTTATAATTGTTGTAAAATTTAATCTAGCCATAAGCTACAGAGCAGCTAAAGACAGTGCTTAGCCTACAATCTTTTCCACCCATTTTGCATAGGCCTGTATGATTTTGCCAAAAAATTGCTCTGTCTTTTCGTTGAGCTTACCCTCATCGTCAAACAGCTGTTGCACAGAACCTATATAAATTTCAGGCTGCTGCATTACAGGCATATTCAGAAAAACTAAAGACTGCCGCAAAGTATGATTGGCCACTGCGCCCGCCAGCGCACCCATAGATACGGACGCCACTGCAGCCGGCTTCCCATCCCATATACTCTTTCCATAGGGCCTGGAACCTACATCCAGGGCATTTTTCAAAACCGCACTCACCGAGCGGTTATACTCAGGCGTGAAGAAGAAGACAGCATCCATGGTCTGCATCTCTTCCCTAAACCTTTGCCAGCTCTCAGGCGCCTGATCATCTTCTAAATCTTCATTGTAATGGGGTAAATCTCCTATTTCTACTATCTGCATATCCAGTTGCTCCGGTGCCAACCGCATCATTGCTTGTGCTACTTTTTTATTGTAAGATTCCGCCCTCAGGGAACCTATCAATACTGCCACTTTATACTTCCTCATAATCTTCTGGATTTTTAATGTGATAAAATAAGATAAGCCTTTTTGTTAGCGCTCATAGTAAGCGGCCCGAGCAGCTCACTACACTTGCAATATACTGAAAAAGAAAATAGTAGCAAATCAAAGGAAAACATTTGTAATAAAAACCAATAAATATATCAAGCCGTGCAAAAGACAATTTATGAAATCAGCAAGCAAAAATTTTTTCAAGAGCAAGTATGAATGTGCCACAATAATGTGTACCTCCAGAGCACTTTGCCCCTAAAGGATATCTATATCATCACCTCTCTCTCATCGGAACAATCGGGAGCAAGGCTGCCATTCAAAATGCATACAAGGCTCAGTCGAATAAGCTACCCTGCACATATTCCGGGCCAGCCTCATAAGGTGCCTGCACCTCAGGTATGTTTAACTCTGCTTTAGGCATAGTATATACCGGCATGGTCTTATGATATTGCAACACGCCGTCTTTGTAGGGCCTTATCAGCGCGCTCACTTCCTCTTTAGTCTCCGCAAAAAGCCATTGCTCCCAGTCTTCAGGTGCTAAAATCAGTGGCATGCGTTGGCCTTCATTGTGCACAAAACTTAGTTCTTTGTTAGGAGCGCAAGTAACGATGGCAAAGGTGGGATAACAGACACCGCTACCACTATCGGTATATTCGCTGTACACTATACCCAAAGCAAATATTTGCTGTTGAGGCATATATATAAAGTAAGAGTCATTCTTGCGCTTACCTTTCACCTTATGCGGCTCCCAAAAGCCCTTTACAAACAATAGCCCCCGACTCTGGCTGGCTGCCGCCCTAAAGGTTGGCTTTTCAAACAATTCTTCGCCTCGGGCATTTAATGTATTGGCAAACTTTCGTGCTCCTTCATCGTTCTGAATATGAGGCGGAATAAACTTCCAGCGAGCTAATGTGATGGAGTCGGCAGCATTGTTCAGCAAGCAGGGTAAAAATGGCCGGGCAAATCCATTGACATGATACTGTTCCTGAAAGGATTCTAGAATGCTGTATTGCCGGGTTTTGGGTGTTTCAGACAATTCTCTTTCGCCCGGAGTGGCCACTCTGTTGCACATATTGCTCTGATTTTTTTCATTTTTCACGCCCTGAAAGTTGCGGCTAGGCCAGAACGCAGTCATTCAAACCATCGATAAATATAGGCATTTTTACACAATTCGGCAAAGATGCATGTTGCCAGAATCCCTCCCAACACTTCCTGAGCTAGCACAATATTGAGGCTTACATAAAAGTGGAGCTACAGCAATGGCCACCTGGCTTGGCTATACTAAATTTAAGGCCTGTATGGCATCTGTTGAATAATGCATTAGACAAAAGGATACTGCCCCAGAGCCGAGCGTTAAGCTCGTGACCATCGCCAAGTCATTTGCTCCAAGGCAAATGACAATTCTTCATGCTTTGCCATACATATTACCTCATCCATTCCACAAGAAGTTGCTAAACTATTCTCTGGCTGCGCGGCGAGCTTTCTGGTCTGCAGAAGCTCTGCTACCTATTGGTTTCGGGGCAAAACTCTCTTCATGCTCCCAACCGGCCTTCAGCATGACATCCCGCTCATGATGTATAATATGCTCGGGATGTATTTTGGCGAACACATCGCCTCCATCCCATTTGCCATTTGCATTTTCATCCACGATTATCAGCATTTGAGCCGTACCGGCATTTAGACGTTCCAAATCAATAACACCACTGCTTATGGGTTGAAACCATACCGTGTCTTTACCGTTTTTGACCAACAACAGATGACGCTCAGACAGCAGACTGTCCGGCACTTGAATCTGTAATTTGGCATAGTCGCTCTCGGCTTTGGTCAGGAACTCGTATCTGCCCGGCTCCAATTCTGCACCTGAAGTATCTGTGGCCCATCCTTTAATGAGACGAAGGATATAGCGCGTATCCCCTTTCCATTTGTGCTGGACATATAGCGAGGCAGAATCGCTACTGATATGGCTTTGCGCTTCGGCCTCAATACCACCTTTTTCTACATAACTCAAGAATATTTTGGCAGTATCGATACTTTGTATCACTGCATTTAGTCTTATACCCAATGGTTTGGTCAAGTCCTGAGCACCTTTTTCTTTATTGGTGGTATCTACCATTACAGCATACTGCCGGGCATTTTTGGCTTTATTGGTCTGCCGTCCGATATAAGGTACCCTTTCTGAGACTCCACTATCTTTTGAGGCTGTAACTTTCTTGTCCATCAGCGCTACCCGTATCAGCAAAGGCACCAAACTACTGTCATTCACACCGGCCATTACTGCTGAATCTAGGAAGCCAATCTTTTCCAAGTCCCGATTGAAGAGCTTATTATCATCTGTATCAGCTATGGCGTAAATTTTAAATCTTTGCTGAGGCAGATTATTAAACGCAAAATTTCCCGAAGCGTCAGTGCGGGTGGCATACAAAGGTTTTTTCACATACAGTAGCGAATCATTAAACGACTCCGGATACAACTGCACCGAGATACCGGTATCCGCATTGCCTGTGAGTACATCCACCACTTGGCCTTTGATGCTCAACGAGTCAAAATGCGGCCCTGTGGAAAAGGTAAAACTAAAGTTCTCATAAGGGGTCTTTTCTCTATTGTCGGTAATGGCATTACCTAGTGATATGTGATAAGTAGTATTCTCTTTGAGTAGGCTATCGGCTATTTTGATGGTAAGTGTTTTGCCATTTACTGTTACCATTGGGGGTATCTCCAGAAGTGGAGACAGAACCATATTTTTTTGTAGGTTATTAATTTCTATAAATTTATTAAACCTGAGCACAATTTTGCTCACCCTCTGGTTGAGCAATGAATCTTTGGGTGTCATGGATAATAAACGTGGTGGCGTAGTATCCTTCTCTCCACCGCTGGGTGGCACTATATTAGCACACGAAAACTGTATCAGAGCCAATATGGACAGGCTCACCCATTTCACCCATTGCTTCATCACCATTAATATATTTTACTCGGGTCCAAAAATACGGCTATAATGCTATATTATAAATCCATTTTTAGCGTTCAATTAATATAGAGCAGAAATAAAACCTATCTTCGTCGTTTTTAGCGCCTTCTTGTCCCATGGGTATTTTTGACACATCTAAATATAACGGTAAACAAGATTTATATCAGTCCATATTTGGTTTGCTCTGTGCGGTTTTGATGGTAATAGGCTTTCTACAATCACGGGCCTTACTATCTATCGCAACCGTTGCTTTATTTGTTAACGCATTTTGGCCGGCAAACATTACTCGCGTATTCCAGCGTTTTAACAGTTCACGTTTTGGCTGGTGGGCACTGATATACCTTTTGGTGTATGTCATCAGCATATTTTGGTCGGAAAATAAAGAAGAATGGAGCAAAGTAATGATGCTCAAGCTGCCTTTTGCACTCATACCACTAGGTATGTGTTCGCTACCGCTGGAGCGTGCAGATTTTAGAAAGTACCTTTATGTGGCAGTACTCTTAGTATCTAGCGCAGCCGTACTAATGAGCCTGGGTAGATTTGCAATGGACTACGAGCAGTATATAGCCAACTATACCTACTCCATGCCTATCCCTACTACTATAGTTGGCGACCATATACGATTCGGACTTTGGTTGGCACTGCTGGTAATGATGGGATTTTATGTGATGCAGTTTGAGGTTTTTGCCCAATCAAAACTCATACGCTTACTCAGCTGGGCTTGCATATTCTTATTTAGCCTGTACATTCACATACTCTCTGCCAAAACGGGGCTACTGGTCTTGTATCTGGTATTTTTAGGTGCTGCATTCTACCGCTTATCCAGACGCATACCCACACTCGTAGCTATAGTAGTACCGGCACTGCTTGCCGCACTCAGCATGTTTCTGGCATATCGTTTCGTGCCCACCTTTAAGACCAAGATAAATTATGTGCTTATGGAGGTGGACATGATAAAGCGCGGCGAAAGGCTCAACTACAATCTTTCTGACCAGGGACGATTAATCACATATGATATAGCATGGCACCAGATGCAAAAGGGAACAGCCTTGGGTACCGGAGCAGGAGATATTATCCCGGTGATGAACGAGGGTTATGATGAGCGCTACCCCGAAGTGCCGGCAGATTTGCGCTTTGTGCCTATCAATCAATTTTTATTGGAATTTTTTGCCTTTGGCTGGATATTGGGGCTACCCTTGATACTGATGACCCTGAGTCCGGTGTTTAACAAACAAGTGCAGGGGCAATTCTTTATGAATCTTACAGTTGTCATCTTCATTTTTAGTCTAATGGTTGAGGCCATGTTGCAGATACAAATGGGTATATTTTTATACCTATTCTTTATGATGTGGATGCTCGCTCAGAAATGGCGTCAAATCATTCCCGCGCATGCAAAGCTAAGCCCTAATTCCAAGCACTAGACATTCGGTAAACATATTTCGTTTGTGGCAGGTTAAACGCTAAGGCATTAGCCCTGGCTTCCAAAGCATTCAGTGACTAAGGCATAAAGTTTATCATTGCTATCCCCAAAAAATCACAAAAAAGTTACGGGGCGGGCCCCAAAATATCAAAACAAGAAGCATTTACCGCTTTTACGCGCCCAAGTGACGAGAAACTGACCGATGGGAGCGTTTTATTCGCAATTTTACATCCAAAATTGCTTAAATTGCGCATCTTATGAAGAAAGAAATAGTAGTGAGCGGCATCCGCTCTACAGGCTTTTTGCACCTCGGCAATTACTTTGGTGCGATATATAACTATACTAGAATGCAAGAGGATTACAACTGCTACTTTTTTGTGGCAGACTATCACTCTCTGACCACCCATCCAGACCCTAAAGACTTGAAAGCGAGTGTCTTTCGCGTAGCAGCAGAAAACATTGCTTCTGGCCTGGATCCGGAGAAGGTGGCCCTATATGCCCAGTCTGATGTGCCGGAAATTACAGAGTTGTATCTGATGATGAATATGCTGGCCTACAAAGGCGAGCTGGAAAAGGTACCTACTTTTAAAGACAAGGTGCGCCAAAATCCAAATAACGTAAATGCCGGCCTGCTAACCTACCCTGTTCTTATGGCTGCAGACATCCTGATACATAAAGCGGTGAAAGTGCCGGTAGGGAAAGACCAGGAGCAACACCTCGAAATGGCCAGAAACTTTGCCAACAGATTTAATTCCCGCTATGGTATTGACTTGTTTCCGGAGCCACATGTGTACCGCTTTAGCGAAAACACTGTAAAAATCATGAGCCTGGACGGTAATGGCAAAATGAGTAAAAGCGAAAACCAAAATGCTACCATCTATCTGAATGACGAAGACGATGTGATACGCAAAAAAATCATGAAGGCAAAAACCGATAGTGGGCCTACACATCCCAATGAGGAAATGCCTGAGTATATTAAAAACCTTTTTGACCTGATGGGCCTGATATCTAGCGAAGATACGGTAGCAGCATTCCGAAACGATTATAATCAATGCAGCATCAGATACGGCGACTTTAAAAAGCAGCTTGCAGAAGATATGATTCAGTTCATAGCGCCTATAAGAGAAAAGGCCAGAGCGCTGCAACAAGATGAAGACCAACTGAGAAAAATACTTAAAATTGGCGCCGAAAAAGCGCGTGAAAGTGCCGCAAAAACCCTATCTGAAGCACGCAAAGCAATAGGAATCAATTATTATTAAAACCCACTATGTCAAAAAATATAAAGCATGTGGCTGTCGCCGGAAATATAGGCGCCGGCAAGACTACGCTAACCCAGATGCTGGCAAAACATTACAATTGGACACCCCAATATGAAAAGGTGGACAACAACCCGTATCTGGCAGACTTTTATAATGATATGCATCGCTGGTCTTTCAACCTGCAAATCTATTTTTTGAACAATAGATTGAAACAGTTGCTGGAGGTGCAGCAAAGCGACAATACGATAATACAGGACCGTACGATATATGAGGATGCCCATATTTTTGCACCCAACCTGCATGAAATGGGATTGATGTCCACCAGGGACTTTGAAAACTATGCCCAGTTTTTTAGAACCATCAAAAGCATGGTACGCCCTCCGGACTTGATGATTTATCTCAAAGCCTCAATCCCTACTTTGGTAGATCAGATTCAAAAGCGAGGCAGAGAATATGAAGAAAATATACGCCTCGATTATCTCAAAAGGCTGAACGAGCATTATAATCACTGGGTGGAAAATTACAAAGATGGCAAAATGCTTATCATTGAAATTGACAACCTGAACTTTGCAGAAAAACCGGAAGACTTTGCTACGGTTATCTCTAAAATTGATGCCGAAATCAATGGCTTGTTTTAACCGAGACGCCTAAGCGTATTGTAAAAAGCTCCGCTATTATTTATGATAGCGGAGCTTTTTCCTAAAAGATATTAATGGTACTTACTGCGTCTTCATCACTTCGACAATAGGAGTACCGATACAGGCATTAGGCTCCTGAATATGGAGCAATGCTGCAATGGTAGGCGCAATATCGGTCATGTGATAAGGCCGGTAACTGCTGCCTTTTTTCACCCCCCAGCCATAAAACAATAGTGGTATACGGGTATCATATGGATTCCAACTGCCGTGTGTGGTACCCTTAGGTCCATAGCCGGAATAATGACCCGGGTCTAAAATTATCTGAATATCTCCGCTTCGCTTTGGATGATGCGCATTGATGGCCATATCTAGTACTTTTCGGGGTACCACATTCCCGTCCATATCTGTCATGTCCAGAACAAAAGCAATATGGTCTTGCTTTTTAAGGAATGCTATTACCGCATTAAGAAGTTCGTCTTTGGCCACGCCCATACTTTGCATCAGAGAATCGTTGGTATAAACCTGATAGTTGCTAAATTTCACCAGTTTATCGCTACCAAAGCGTTCTTTAAGCATATTATTCAGCTCCTTGCCTATCTTTTTGTTTTCAAAATTACCTGCTGGTATTTTGTTATCAGCAAGGAAACTCACATTATGCGCACCACCATGGTCAGCGGTTAGGAACAAGGTATAATTGCCCTCTCCTACATAATTATCCAGAAACTTAAGCAGCAACTCCAGCTCCTTATCCATGCGGATATAGCAGTCTTCTACTTCTATGGAGTTGGGGCCAAAGATATGGCCAATATAATCGGTTGCAGAGAAGCTAATGGCAATAAAATCGGTGCTTTTACCCTTGCCCAATTGCTCACCTCTGATAGCTGCTTCGGCCATTAGTCTGGTAAGGGTGTTGCCCCATGGTGTAGAACGGATGATACCCTTATCCTTAGCTATAAAACTATCCAGCTGATACGGAAAGGTAGCTACAGCATTGGCACCCAAACCGGCTTCATACTCATTCTTATCCGCTGTACTTTGGGTGTAAGTATTAATTGGATAATGTGTATTCCAGGGAATACCCAGCAAACTGTCTGCTACCTTTCTTTGGTTAAACTGCTGCAGCCATTCCGGAAGTTTATCCATATAATAGGTAGAAGATATGAACCTACCATCTTTACTATCAAACCAATAGGCGGCATTGGCGGTATGACCTACGGGCAGTATAGCGCCTCTGTCTTTCAAGGCGATACCTATAGTTTTGGATTGGAAATTCGTAGCCAGTCTCAGCTCATCCGCTACTGTGGTCGCTTGCAGATTGCGCGGACTCATCTTACCGGCTTTGCTGTCGCTATCCACCGAGCGCACATTATCGTCCTGAGTGCAGTACATAGCTGCACCATTACTTTTCATCCACCAATCGTTGGCTGTAATACCATGCAGCGCCGGTACCGAGCCGGTATAAACTGAAGCGTGCCCGGGAGCCGTATAAGAAGGTAAATAGTTGATAGTGGTATTCTGACAGTTAAAACCGTACTTCATCAAACGCTTAAAACCGCCTTCACCAAAACGATGCGCATAGCGATGCAAATAGTCCCAACGCATCTGATCGAGTACTACCCCCACTACAAGTTTAGGTCTTTGCACAGATTGAGCAAAAGCCGCAGTTACCTGCATGCTTGCCAGCACTGCCACAGCTATCAGTCTTTTGAGCATATTATATTATTTTTCTTGTGGGCAAAGTTCCTACAAATATCTGAGAGTGGTAGCGCCATAGCGCCTTCCTTTTTATAGTATCTAGGTACAATTATTTACACTTCTTCGGATTAATGATTAATTTAGGCCAAAGAATTTTAATCTCAACTTAATTATGAAGCAGTTATCGGCTTTTGTACTCGCTTTCGGTATCTGGGGGTACACGGCTCATGCCCAGATTGATACTAATATTATTAAGAACATTCAAAATGAAGCCCTCAACCACTCTCAAATGGAAGTGCTGGGACAAGAACTAATGGACGATATAGGGCCAAGGCTTATGGGCACCCAACAAATGCTCCAGGCCAATGAGTGGGTGAAGAATACCTACCGGCAGTGGGGTATCGATGCCTATATCCACAGCTATGGACATTGGAAAGGCTGGGAGCGGGGCGAAACCGAGGTGGTGATGACCTATCCGCGACAACAACAGTTGCAAGCCACACAACTTGCATGGTCGCCGGCTACACCAAAAAACAAAGCTATCGAAGCAGAAGTAATATGCCTGCCAAAACTGGAAGACTCCGCTGCTTTTGCAAAATGGCTACCGAATGCCAAAGGAAAAATTGTACTAATCTCCAAATACGAAATATCCGGGCGGCCTGATGCCAGCTGGAAAGAACATGCATTAGAAGAAGACTATAACAATTTTCTGGAGCGCAAACGCTTGGCTAATGCTGCATGGGCAGAGCAGCTCAGGAATATGAAAACCAACAATAATCAGGTACAGAAGCAACTAGAAGCCGCAGGAGCAGTGGCTATAGTCTCATCCTACTGGACCGGAGGCTGGAGTGCCAACCGCATTTTCGGCACAAAAACAGACAAGATTCCGCATGTGGATATGCGCCTGGAGGATTACCAATTGCTATATCGCCTCGCCGAAAGAAACAGGCGACCTAGGTTGCGCCTCAAAGTAAGCTCCAAATTCTTGGGCAATTTGCCGGCACAAAATACCATTGGCACCATCAAGAGCAGCATCCATCCTGAAGAGTACATCATGCTCTCCGCTCACCTGGATAGCTGGGACGGAGGCACCGGCGCTACCGACAATGGTACCGGCACTGTACTCATGATGGAAGTAATGCGTATTCTGAAAAAACATTACCCCAATCCTAAACGTAGCATTATGGTAGGCCATTGGGGCGGTGAAGAGCAGGGCTTAAATGGCTCCAGAGCATTTGTAGCAGACCATAAAGAATTAATGCCCAAAATCTCTGTACTCTTCAATCAGGATAATGGTACAGGCCGCATCAGCAGAATCAATACCTTGGGCTTTATAGATGCCTATGATTATTTCAATCGCTGGATGGCCTATCTGCCGGAAGACTGCAGCAAGTCTATCAAGCTGGACATTCCGGGCAATCCTGGAGGCCGTGGTGGCTCTGACTATGCGGCTTTCTTACCTTATAATGTTCCGGCCTTCTTCTTATTGAGCAACGACTGGGATTATGGCTCATACACCTGGCATACCGCATTGGATACTTATGACAAGATTGTATGGGAAGAACTCCGCAGAAATGCCGTCACCATTGCAACTATGGTATATTTAGCCTGCGAAGAGCCTGCCATGTTTAGCCGCCAAAAAGCCAAATTACCCCTGGATATTAAAACCGGCGAGAGAATGAACTGGCCTGAACCCAAAGAACCGGCAAGAAATAGTGAGGCTTATTTTAAATAATACGGTGCTTTCAAGAAGTGTAAAAAAGGTGGATGCTCCGGCATCCACCTTTTAGTATTCTTACATATTGCTACTTGCAGATAAATACTCATTGCCGGCTTATAATATCAGCAGTGGCAATGCCTTGCCATCTAGCAAGACAACTACCCAACCTGAGATGCCTTCCGGAAGGTTAAAGCGGTTGCCGTTTTTAAATGGCTGCTTCAGCTCCAATAATGTTTTGCCATGCAGGTCTATTATTTTCAAATACTTTACCGACTCCAGCCCCCTACCGTTCACTGTAACTGAGCCCATAATACTTGGATTGGGAAAAAGTTGCCAAGCTCCAGGCTCTTTGGGCGTTGCTATACTCACCGGATTGTGGCTTCCTAGGCCATCGCAATAATCTGCAGGATAATTATCCCATGCGCTGCTGTCGAAAATCGAAGCAGGCACCGCTGCATCGGCTTTGCGATACAGACTTTTGTTTTGCGCATAATCTGCCATGATTGCCGGATTGCCGGCAATATCTATTGTCCTGTTTTTATAATTCAGCGATAATGCCATGGTGCCATCCAATTGTAGCTGAGGCGCGTTTGAGTATATCACATTGGCAGCTGTGAACCCACAGGAGAGTTGTGCATTCGGATTCAAAATCACCAATCTCTGCCCATGTGGCAATACGCCTTCTAGTTGTATTTTATTGGATGACCAGTACAGGGCTCCGCTGAGTTGATTTTCCTGCCTGATATTGATATAATAGTCGCTCAAAACCACATCATAACCCGTATTATTATGTAGTTCTATGGCTTTATTGTTATCAGTGCCTACAATCAGTTTGGATAGATACAAATCTTCAAAAAAATCATCCTCTGCTAAGGTCTGCACGGCATCCAAATGACTAAAAGTGCTAAAAGCATAGCTATTCGAGTAGCTCCTTACTTTTATATTATATGTTGTATTGGCCTGCAGATGATGCAATGTGAAAGTTGTATCTGCCGTACGCCCTGCCAGCTCATCATTTACATACACTTCATAGCCTAGCAGGTTGTACTGGGCTCCCGGCGGCCAGGTCAGCTTTATAAATCTGGCTCCTTTTGCCAGTACTGATACAAAATAAGGAGCTTCAGGAACAGTAGTATCGCTATAGGTCGAGCCCCAAATCATTGCAGCAAATTCAGGATGGTCGATGAAAGGATTTCTATTGCCCTGCAGGGCATACACCTGATTATTCCGGTCTATTTCCTTCTGGCTCACGGGGTCCTGATGATGCCATTGCAGCAGTAAAGGTATATACCAGTCTTTAAATGCCTTTTCAGACAAGCTATCCAGTGGATTGCGTATATTTTGAAAGTCAAAATAAGGTATCAATTTTTCGTAGCGTACTGCTACATACATCAGCATACGGGCTATATCCCCCTTAAACTCATCAATGGGCTCAAACACAGTATAGCTATACCCGGGCATATTTGCTGGTCCGCGCTTACTACCATTAAGCGAAACAAATGTTGGCGCATTGCCGACCTTGCCAAATGGGAAATTACTCTTCGCTTGATTCACCCTGGCATCCGTCGGCAACACAAAATGCAGGTCTGAATACATAGGGTAACTACCATTAAAAAAACTCTGAGCGTAGATATGCTCTCTATTCCAGCCCTCCCCTTCACTTGAAGCTCCCGACACCAGACTATTATTGCTGTACCAGTAGTTGTAAGCATCCGGACCATCGGCATTTTCTGAATAAATATCCAGCAAAGAACTATCCTGCTCGTAGTACAAATCTCTATCAGTAAGCGAAAAAAATGATGGCAAATCGCTATAGCTCCAGCTCACAGTTTGCTGGCTTATGATGTGCTGCAGGCGCGCCTTCAGTTGCCAGCCACTGCTCTGCTCGGCAAGCTGATAATAGCCTAGGGGCTGGCTTTGCGCCATATTTATAGCAATTACGAGCATCGATATGGTTAAGATTACTGCACGCATGATATCTCATTTGTTCCTATTGCTAAATTACAGTAAATATCCTTGCAGCCTCCACCATCATGCTCCACTTGGCTCAAATAGAGCCTTGCTCATCCTCATTCGATATTTCTTGGGCGTGCCCCGCCGCAGCAAGCATTCTTGTCTTCCTGCGGCCAATGTTTGGTGGCAAGCAAGGGCAGACTATAACTTGCTGCGGCGGGTCGGGCTATACCTTGCAAGTCCTCGCGGCAGGGCGCCATTCAGGCAACTCAGTTACTTGTCTGAATGTCAGGGGCATGCATATGGCGCAGTGGCTCAGGTCCTGCCGCTGCGGGCTTTTCAGTCCTATCCCTCACGCTCGCCCTGCAGTGTAATTAGCTTTCATTGCGAGCAGCTCCAGTATTCCGGAATATACCAAAGGCTGCCCTGATGCCAGAGCAACCTTGTAGCAAATTATGATGATAGAAGCTATTGCCTATTTTGAACGCATCATATAGATTACCTTGTCGCGCTTTCCAATAAAGTAGAACAGTGATAACTGCACTCCGGTAGCTCTATATAAGTTGGAAGACAGATGAGAACCGTTGCGAACGCTAGACCATAGATTTTGGTTGATTCTTATATCCAAACTGATGTTTTTGCTGAAATCATAACTTGCGCCTACAGTCAATCCCAGTCCGTATCTTTCTTTAAAATCAAGCGCAGTGATTTCCGGTTTTTGTGACAGCAGCGGTGCATCTGCACTGACCATCTTTTCTCCTTCCAATTGCTCCAGCCGATTGATACTGTATTTTGCGCCTGTCATATAATTGGCATATAAGCCACCAAGCAGAGAGAGTTTACTCAGCTGATAGCGCATGGTCACCGGCAGTTCTACATAAGCTGTAGATTTCAGCGCGTACTCATTAAGCATACTTTGCTGAATAGCCGTGTACACACCATTGTTGCTGCTTTGGTTGCGATAAGTATTATAATGCTCCGTAACCAGACCGCCATTTGCAAAGGTGTTATATACATAATTGAGTTCCACACCCAGGGTTTGTCTTTCTTTAAACTCATAGTAAGCACCGGCACCAATATGGAATCCGGATTGTAGCGGATAGCTAAACATTGCCTGAGCGCCTACATTGCCCCCAAAATAAAATGGCTTTTGACCATCAAAGTATTTACTCATCATGTCATAGAATCTGGCTGCCAGACTTTGACTAGAGCGATTATTGTTGCTCTTAACCTTATACTCCGAGATAGAAACCAGATTAGCAGCCTGATTGGCCGAAGCAGCCCATCTGTGCACCGATGCTCTTGCGGCATCTACATCCATAGCTACCTTGCTACCATAATTACCCATGCCGACAGCGGCGATGTTGACCAGTTTCCATTTATCCTCAAGCGATAATGGCTCCAGGCGCGTTCTGAACGCTTTGGCGGTACGCACGGTATCGAAATGGCTGAATTGTCGCTCGCCACCTTCATGCATATATCTGGCTCTACGCTCTATCTGAGTATATTGCTCCTTCACTTCTTTTTTCCATTCCCTGCTGTTGATGGGTAATACAAATTTTGTGCCATCTTCCTCTGCACGCACCACAGCCTGATAAGCGGCACCCTCGGCACCTTCAGCAGCAAACTTGCTTTGGTCTATTCTGTTCAGCAGTTCATTTACATTTGCAGCAACCGAAGGCTCGGCTGTAGTTTTATGTGCTATTCCAGCAACAGCTGCATCCTCAGTAACAATCGATGCAGCAGTGTTTTTTGCATCAGCGGCTCCCGACTGTAATGCCGCTAAGACCTGACTTTCGCTTGTAGGCTCTGCTGTTGGCTGCTTACTGGTATTTTTTCTACTTGCTTTTTTATTACGCGCCTCCACAATCACCAATTCGGTAGGGGCGTCGGTGTGCTGCGCCGGACTAACAGCCTCTGGCTTAGCATTGCGGCCGGCCGTGGCGCTATGCGCGACAGCTGTTGTAGCTTCGGTGTTTGATTTGCTTGAAGGGTCGGTATGGGCATAGCCATTATCACCCTCAGATTCAGTGGCTGGCATCGCAGCAGATTCAGACGCCGCATCATATTCAGATGCTGCCAATGAATCTCCGGCTGCTTCGATTTGGTGAAGCGTGGTGTTTTTGAGGCTAAAATGCTGCCAAGTAACCGCACCTAATCCCAGACTGAGTGTAAGCACAGCTACCAATGCATACATACCAAAGCGCCCACCGCGTGCAGCAGCTCCGCCACCACCCGCAGCCGCTTTGTCGAGCAAGGCCTGCATATTGTTCCAGGCGCCGGGGGGTACTGCTTCCTCCCTATCCGGACGCCCTTTGAACAGGTCATCAATTTTAATAAATTCCTTTTCTCTCACGTTATATTATCTTTTGAGATGTAATTCCAACTTTTCTATTTTTTGCTTCAGCATTTTTCTTGCTTCTGCCAAATACCATTTAGAGGTACCCTCACTAATACCTATAGACTGAGCTATTTCCTTGTGCGATTTACTTTCAAACACGTACATATTGAAAACGATACGCGCAGTCTCTGGCAGGTCGTACACCAGTTTCATCAAATCGTCGTAATACAAGTCGCTGGCAGCGTCCTTGTGTACGAACTCATCTTTCTCTACTAACAGTATATGGTCAGAATATTTTACCTGAGATTTGGCATAGTCAGATATGGCATGAAAAATTATCTTGCGAAGCCAACCTTCGAAAGAGCCCTTGAAACCATAACTTTCTATCTTCTGAAATGCTCTGAGGAAGCCATTATTCAGAATTTCCTCGGCAAGCTCCTGAGCAGGGAAGTAACGGCGAACCATCCCCATCATTCTGGGGTAGAATAGTTCATAAATTTTTGCCTGTGCGCCACGTTCATTGTGCACACAACCAGAAATTAACGCATCTAGTTCGCTGGTTCCTGTCAAAATATTTGTATATGCCAAAGCTAATGCCAAACTAATCTGATTTATTCGAAAATGCTATCTTAAATCATAGACAGCTGCATTGGGCTTTTGGTTGGTAATAATATGATAAAATTGGCCTTGACGCTTAAACCCAGATTACGCATTAGACTCTTTATATAAAATTATTCTTGCTTCTAATCCACTTCAATAGCTCAAAAACCATAATTTATTATGCTTTTTTCACTATTTTATGGATTATTTACCATAATAATTTTCTTTTAAATTCCTAATGCGTAATCTGGGTTAAAGGCATTGTGCACCAATAAAATAAAACTCAGCCCTGAATGGGGCTACTATTTGAGCTCCTGCGTGATATGCATCACTGCAGAGTAAGGGCTTATTTTGCCCTCAAGGACGTCCTGTTCTAGTTGAGTAATCTGCTCCTGCAATCCTGCACGGCGTAACAGATTGTTGTAAAGTGCTTCCTGAAGCAATCTATAAAAGGCCTTCTTGTTTTGTTGCTTTCTGCGCTCATAGAAATAGCCGTTCTGCACCTGATGCCTGTAAAACTTCTCAATCATCTGTTCGACCTTATCAATACCCATATTGCTAAGCGCCGAACAGATATCCACCTCCGGGTGCCAGCCCGAAGCCTGTGGTGGCATAAAATGCAGTGCCCTGGCGTAAGCGCTGCGGGCCATTTTGGCCTTAAGCACATTTTCGCCATCCGCTTTGGTTATTACTAGCCCATCAGCCATTTCCATAATACCTCTTTTGATACCTTGCAATTCATCTCCGGCACCGGCCAGCATGAGCAGTAAAAAGAAATCACAAATATTGCGCACCTCCGTTTCACTCTGACCCACGCCTACCGTCTCGATAATAATAGTATCAAAACCTGCGGCCTCGCAGAGAATACTGGCTTCACAGGTTTTGTATGCCAGTCCGCCGAGACTGCCCGCGGCAGATGTAGGTCTGATATAGGCATTCTGATGTACCGAAAGTCGCTCCATTCTGGTTTTATCACCCAGAATACTACCACCGCTTATACTACTACTAGGGTCTATAGCCAACACGGCAATTTTTTTTCCCTTCCCTATCAGGTGCATGCCAAAAGATTCTATAAATGTGCTCTTGCCTACGCCCGGCACACCGGTAATACCTATCCTAATAGCATTGCCACTGAAGGGCAGCACCATATCGAGCAACTGAGCGGCAAGCTCTTGATGCCTAGGGTTTGTGGATTCGATAAGCGTGATGGCTCTGCTGAGCAATGCGATATTGCCAGAAAGGATGCCATCTTTTAACTGATGGATGTCTAGTATTCTTCTCAAAACTATGCCTTAATTGCCGCTAATATACAGTATTTAGCGCTATTGGCCTGCAATATATAGCCATAAGCTGCTATGGCGGACCTGAATTGATGGAGCGCTGCAGCCAAAGCCATGGCCGAAAAAAGCGTGAGGGCCAAAAACGAGAAGCCCACAGCAGCGTATGCTCGCCTGTAAGGGAAGTGGCAAAGACCACAACTGCACCTTTGCTTACATTATAGCTAATAGCCCTTAGCGCTGCGAGGACTTGGCGTACAACCTTCGCGATATAGCAACTAGACGTTGCTATATCGCGAAGGTTGCGGACGAAGTTCACCCGACCCGCCGCCCGGCCAAAGGGGCAGCCACATTGAGGGAAAAGGCGAGCCCTCACCAAAGCTCCAAGTCTCAGGGTAATAAGCGGCGGGCACGCCTAAAAAATGAAAAAGAGATATTACACTTTGCTGCTGCGCGGTAGGAAAATATTATCCTCGATAGTCATGCCCGGCTGAAGCCAGATGGTATGAATACCCAGCGAGCGAGCTCCTTCGATATGCTGAAAACTATCATCGATAAAAAGCGTATCTGCGGCGGCAAAACCACAATGGTCTAACACAAATTGAAAGGTTTCCTTATCCGGCTTGCGCATACCTATACGATGGCTGAAAAACACTTTATCGAAAAAAACGCCGATATTTTCGTAGCCGCAACAGGCTTTGAGCGTCTTTTTAAACACCTTTTCGTGCAATTCATTGGTATTGCTAAGGAGGGCCAAATCGTAATGCAGGTGCAACTGCTGCAAGAGGCGCAATCGGGCGATGGGCCACTCAAGGAGCATAGCATTCCAAGCATCTACAATAGCAGTGTCAGGAGTGCCTGGCGGCAAATATTGCTTGAGCCCCGAGATAAAAGTCTGGGTGTCGATGCGTCCTGTCTCGTAGTCGGAGAAGAAGTCGGTTTGGGCAGCTTGGGCATACATACTTTTAAAATCCTGTATGCCCAGTGCCACAAAAGCATCTTCTGTGCGCTGATAATCAATATTGAGCAGGACCCCTCCGAGGTCGAAAATGATATGTTTGATTCCCTCTATGGCCATAGCAAGACTTGAGTATTGAAAAAATGGCTGAAGTGCAATGCACTACCAGCCAAGTAATTTTTTCATTTTGGCACCTACCTCTGTAGTCATGAGCCAGCTTTTGATGCCTTGCAGGCGCTCGAATGCCGGAGTATCTGCTACAAAAGGTGGGGCAATAGCGCTGATTTCGTCGTACATCCAGCGGGTGGCAGGCGACAGTCGCTCGGCAAATCCCATGGCATGAATAGCCTGAACCAAAGCAGCTGCATGCACCGAGAGGGTTTCGAAAGCATTTTCTATAACCCGGGCACAAATAAGTGCGGCATTGGTGCCCATACTCACAATATCCTGATTGTCATTATTGTTTGGAATACTGTGAATATACGTAGGATTGCTCAGGGTTTGGTTTTCGGCTACATTGCTCACAGCAGGATACTGCATACCCTGAATGCCGAAGTTGAGCCCAAGCGTGCCTTGATTAACGAAAGGCGTGAGGCGCTTGTTGAGTGCAGGGTTGAGCACAAAATTTAATTGGCGCTCTGCCAGCATAGACAGTTTTGTGATAGCGATTTTAAGCTTATCCATCTCCAGCGCAACATAATCACCATGGAAGTTGCCACCATGGTAAATATTCTCTGTACGATAATCCACCACAGGATTGTCATTTACAGAGTTGAGCTCCTGCTCTATAATCTGGGCTGTAAATTCGATGGTATCATAAATCGGACCCAATATTTGAGGCACACAGCGCAGCGAGTAATATTCTTGCACTTTGTCTTCGAGTACAGTTTCAGTAACCTTTTTATCATAGAGATGCTCTTTGCGTTTGCGCATCAGGCCGCTTTTTTTGGTGATGGCGCGCATGGCAGCCGCTACCACCTGCTGCCCTTTGTGCAGTTTTACAGCATTGAGCTCTTCAGAGAAATGGTCGTCATAGGCCTCCATGATTTCATTCACCATAAGCGAAAAGAGCATTTCGCCACAAAGTAGCTTGCGAGCATGCAAAACATTTATTGCTCCGATACCGGTCATAGCAGAAGTACCATTGAGCAAAGACAAGCCCTCCCTGATATGGATGCGCAGTGGTGTGAGCCCGGTGGCTGCATATACCTCAGCGGCAGGCAATACCTTGCCCTGATACTGGAAGTAGCCCTCGCCTATAAGCCCCAAGGCCAGATGTGCCAATTGCACCAAATCGCCGCTGGCTCCTACCCCACCATGCTGATAGATGCAAGGATAGGCTTCAGCGTTGATAAGGTCTTTCATCAGCTTTATCAAATCCGGATGGATACCGGAGTATGCTCTGAGCATGGTATTCAATCTGGCCAGGAGCAAGGCTCTGCTTTGCTCCGGTGTGAGCAGCGAACCCATACCCGAACTATGACTTCTGATAAGATTGAGCTGTAACTGATGAGCGTGCTCATCCTCTATACGATACTGAGCCATAGGGCCGAAGCCCGTATTGATACCATATATTAATTTATCCTTTGCGAAACGCTTCAAAAACTCATGCGAAGCTGAAACTTCTTCAGACGCCTGTGGGTCGATGTCGATAGGGCATTTTTGCAAAACAATTTGCTCCAAAGATTCCAGACTAAGTATTTTGTTGCCAATAATTTCCATAACAGTAGATTGTAAACGCGATGAGGGTAAAAGTACGAATGCTTTTTATCTTCTGGAGTGTGAGTTTTCATCCTGCTCCAGATGCAGCAATTCTGCCTCGATATTAAATACTTGCTTAAGATGCTTGCGGGTTTGCTCGGCAGCATAAACCGAGCGGTGCTGACCACCGGTGCAACCAAAACTAATGCTCAGACAGTCGAAGCCCCTATTGAGATAATCGATAATGCTAATATCTATAGTTGCAAACACATTATCCAGAAAAGCCGGCATATGTGTTTTGGTCTGTAGAAATTCCTGCACCGGAAAATCCCTGCCGGTAAGGTCTTTATATGGCTCGAAGCGGCCCGGATTGAGGATACCACGACAGTCGAATACAAAGCCTCCGCCATGCCCTGTAGTATCTGCAGGCAATCCTTTTTTGTAAGAGAAAGAGTAAATTTTAACCTTCAGAGGATGCTCCTGACTCTGGCTAGGAATATAGAACCTTTGCATCAGCTCAGGTTTTACCAACTCTTCCAGAATACCCAGCAGCTCAGGATACTTAATAATATAAGCATAGTCGTTGAGATACTCTTTGAGCTGTACCAATGCAGGATAGATACTGGAGATAAAATGTTGCTTGCGTTCTATAAGCCCTCTGAGGCCGTAGGCACCCAAAGTTTGCAAAATTCTAAGCAATACACACTCCAGATATACCTTCATAAAGTGAGGCTCATCGATATCCGGAATTTCCTTTGAGTTTTTGATGGCACGCAGGTAATGTTTTTCCAGATGCTGCTTCCATTCCTTGGGCAATTGCGCCTTGGCTTGCCAGAGTAGAGACACCAGGTCGTAATGCGGCAGGCCGCGCATCCCCCCCTGAAAATCAATATAACCCAACTTACCGTCTTTAATCATGATGTTACGGCTCTGGAAGTCGCGATACATAAAAGTTTTGACCCGCTCGCCGTCCAGATTTTTGGCCCATTCTTCGAGCTCCTCTTGCAAGAGCGACTTGTTATATTCGATTTTCAGAATATCTGCAAAGTAGTATTTGAAGTAGTTAAAATCGGTAAGAATAGCCTTTTGGTCGAAGTATTGCGTGGCAAAGCACATAGAATAATCGATATCTCTACCGCCAATCCATTGGAAACGTACCAAATCTTCAACAGCCTGCTCATAATAAGCCTTTACCTGCTCAGTTTTGCCCTCTCTAAGTAAAACATCTAGCAAGCATTCCTCACCTATATCTTCCATGAGGTAGCACATATTCTTGTTGCTTTGCTGATAGATTTCCGGCACGCGCAGGCCACTTTTCTGAAAAATACGAGTAAAATAAAAATAGGTATTATTCTCCTTCACATTTTTACTGTAGGCACCAATAGCTGAGCGAGCACCATCTGAAAGTCTGATATACATTCTTTCTGAGCCCGAAGGTGCTATAGTGGCCACATGGGTCGCTTCAGTATGAAACTGCTTTTTATACAAATCTTCCAGTTGTATCACATAATCATTCTTATGTTGCGTCATAATCTTCCTGTTTTGGGGAAATCGTACTTAATCAATTTAATTTTTTGGGTATAAACATCTGCCCAATGATTGCTTTGCAGCTCAAAAGCGGCAAAGGCGCAAGGAGGCATATGAAGGTGACCCGAGATGCGGCTCAAGCGCTGTACCAAATAGCTGACGCCGGGGTTGTGTGCAATGAGCAGCACCGTGTTTATCGCCGCTTCTGTAGCGGCAATTTCTTGCTCCAAATATTCATCAGATGCCTGATAGAGGTTCTGCTTTAACATTACCGGTATTTCTGAAGGGAAAGCCTTTGCAATAATATAAGCCGTAGTTTTGGTACGCATAGCAGCGCTAGCCACAATTTTGTCCGGCAGAAGCCCCAGCGACCTAAGCGCCAGCCCTATTTCGTGAGCCTGTGCCTCGCCGAAGGGAGTGAGCGGGCGGTCAAAATCTTTGATTAGGTCCGCTGCAGCCTCAGCATGTCTGATAATTACAAAACGCTTGCTCATTATGAGGTCTGATAATATTTTAGTACCAATTTTTGGCCATCAAATTCACCATAGGAGTTATAGTTTATCCAGTCGCCAAGATTGATGTATAAGCTATTATTTTCTAGTGGGATAGAAAGCGCTAAATGTCGGTGCCCGAATACAAAATAATCAAAATGCTCCTCTTGCAGTTTTTCCTTTGCAAAGAGAATCAGCCATTCTCTGTCTTCGCCCTTGAAGGCTCCATCGGAAGTACCCTGGTGCTTGGCTCCTTTGCGGCTAAAATAATCTGCTATGCCAAGGCCCCAATCCGGGTGCAGTAAGGATTTATAAGCCCATTGTGCCATCGGATGACTCATAACAGCTTTAAGCATTTTATACTTTCTATCGCCGGGGCCCAGGCCATCTCCATGAGCTATAAAAAACTTTTTACCATTTACTGAGAACTGATGAGCATCAAAATGCATGGTGGCACCCAGCTCCTGTTTAAAATAATCATTCATCCATAAGTCATGGTTACCGGTAAAAATTTCCAACCTCACACCGGAGTCTGCCAGCTCTGCCAGCTTGCCCATAAATCGAATGTAACCCTTGGGCACCACATACTTATATTCAAACCAGCTATCAAAAAGATCGCCAAGCAGAAAGATGGTATGTGCCTCATGCTTAATACTATCCAGCCAAGCACAAATTCTACGCTCCCTCGCAAGGCTGGCTTCCTTGTTGGGAATGCCCAGATGAAAATCTGAGGCGAAGAATATTTTTTTACCTTGTGGGAGCTCCATAGTTGAATAGAAACAAGCAAAAGTAAATATTTTATGGTCATTTCGTTTTAATTCTCTTATATTTGCACTCCGAAATTAAAAAGAGAGGTGTCCGAGTGGTTGAAGGAGCTACCCTGGAAAGGTAGTATACGGGCAACCGTATCGAGGGTTCGAATCCCTTCCTCTCTGCTTAAACCGCAAACAATTGCATGTCATTTGTTTGCGGTTTTTTGTTGCTTACCATTTTGCCACGCCCAGATGCTTGAAGGGAATACTAAATCTATTTTCCGGTGTCTTTTATTGTGTCTATTTGAGCAGTCATGAGTGATGGAGGAGAGGTAGTTTGCCGCATCTCTTACCACAAACAGACTGCAATGCGCTCGATGGCTGGACTATTGGAAGCATGTCGGCAACGAGTGCTGCGGCCAAGCTGCGTGAGGGATAGCAGTGGAAAGCCGTGGTGGCGACACCGGTAGCGGAGCGGACGTTGCTGCCACCACGCTTGTAACGGATAGCCCGGCCGGCAGGGCACGCCAAAAAAAGGTATAAATAAAGTGGGCATGAAAACAAACATGCAGCCTGAGTCATAGAATATGCCTCAAGCTGCATGGATATAGAGTAGCGTGTATAAAAACTATTTCAAGAAGGGGTTGTGCAGCTTTTCCTCGCCAATGGTGGTAGGACCGCCGTGACCACTATACACCACAGTATCGTCTGGCAGTGGGAAGAGCTGTGTTTTGATACTATTTATGAGCGTGTTGAAATCACCTCCCGGCAAATCTGTACGCCCGATACTGCCCTGAAAGAGCACATCACCACCCAGAAGCCACTGGCCGGGAGCATAATAAAAAGCCACACTACCCGGCGAGTGACCGGGCACGAAAAGCACCTGAATTTCATCATCGGCAAGCTTCATGGTACCCGCTTCGATAAAAAAGTCTGGGTGGGGACTGGCACCAAAAGGGAGACCAAACATAGCGGCACTATTGGCAGCATTGCGCACGATAGGCTCATCGGCTGTATGAATACCGAAGCGAATACCATACTTCTGTTTTAGCGCATCTACACCGAAAACATGGTCTATATGCCCATGAGTATTGATAATACTTTGGGGTTTCAAACCATCTGACTCAATGAATGAATATAGCGCCTGCTCCTCTGCGACGGTACACATACCGGGATCTACTATCCAGCAGTCTTTATTTTGATTGTAAATGATATAAGTATTCTCCTGAAAAGGATTAAAAGTGAAGCCTTTGATATGCAGCATGACCTGATATTTTTGTACAATGCAAATAAAGTCAAAAGGGGGCAAACCACAGCTGTACAAGCACTAAAAAAATAATTTTCAGAATTTTTTTTGGAAGTTATTGAAAGATTGCATTACCTTTGCAGTCCATTAAGCAACCGCCGAAAGGCAAAGCAGACATGGGGATTGATTCCGTAGCTCAGTTGGTAGAGCAATACACTTTTAATGTATGGGCCCTGGGTTCGAGTCCCAGCGGGATCACAAGATGAGGTAAACATCTATAAAAATTTTCCGGTTAGATTCCGTAGCTCAGTTGGTAGAGCAATACACTTTTAATGTATGGGCCCTGGGTTCGAGTCCCAGCGGGATCACAAGCAAGAGGCTGTCTTATTAAGGCAGCCTTTTTTTTGTGGTATATAGAATGAACTGAATTTTCATAGATTGGTCATGCCCCACTACAGCTAATGCTGGATAGTGATTCAAAAGGCCTTGCAATTTAAGGAGCCATCCCAACAAAAATACCCATGTGCGACGGTGAAAAGCATTATGCATGCCCCTTCGAAGAGGCATTTGATGCAGAAAGATTATAGATGGGCTATTTTATCGTATCCGTTAAATTCCCTATTTTCGGATGCTGAATTTGGCTACTGAAAAAACTAAGCACCCGAATGCGATTACACTCCAGCATAGCGATACAGTCTGATAACAAACTGTGGTAAAATACCTAACAGGTTGGCTACAACAGCTCTTGAATTAGTATTATACAAACCAATAAGACCTTATGGATCATGCACACGACACCTTTCCCTTAATATCTGTAATTGTACCAATATACAAGGTGGAAACATATATGCGCCCATGTGTGGATTCTATATTGGCGCAGAGCTATACCAATTTAGAAATTATACTTGTTAATGACGGCTCACCTGACAAATGTGGGGAGATTTGCAATGAATATGCGAGGCAGGATCCAAGAATAAAGGTAATACATAAGTCCAATGGCGGGCTGTCTGACGCGAGAAACGCCGGGCTGGATATTGCTAAGGGTGAGTATATCGCTTTTCTGGATGGCGACGATTTGGCGCACCGGGATTGGTTGCTTACACTTTACCAATGCTTAAAGGAACACAATGCAGCAATAGCCTTTTGCAATTACCAGACAGTAGAGGGCAATCATTTTGACACTACTAAAGAAATCCAAGCAACCAAAACAGAATGTCTTGATGGCCTTTCAATGCTTTACAACTTATATAACCCCAGATGGATACCTAAGAATATAGTTGTATGGAACAAACTATATAAAAGCGAAATATTTTCGCAGCTCAGATTCCGGGTGGGCAAAGTAAATGAGGATGAATATATTTTCGTTCCCTTATATGCTGAGCCTAGACGCATTGTGTATACAGATTTTGTAGGTGTAGGATATGTAAGCAGGAAGGAGAGCATTATGGGGAATCGGTACACTGTGGACAAGTGGAACTGCCTTAAAGAATATGGGCAAGAACGTGAAGCATACTTTAAAGAAAATGGCATGTATGACTTACTCGCACAACATCGTAGCAAAGAAAACAAAATGATGGCCAAATTTCTGATTTCCGGGAGGTTGCGGGTAGCTTATCGCGAATGGCTGAGCAAAAGATTGACAGCATTCCTTTCAGATACCAGCGTCAGACTTCGAGTTAAAAAGGAACTAATAAAAACCCTGATTCTCGCTAGCCTGAGAATAATAAGCTTAAGGTAGTAACGCAATTTGGCTTAGCTCCGTTCTGAACTCAAAATAAAAAAGCCTTGTGAGACAGCCTCATTTTTATTTTTATACAATGATTTGCAGAGCGATTGGCGGGCAGGCAGCTTAAGACATATGGGTAGAGCAAATGTTTACACATGACAACAACCGCTCAATGACTTAGTAAATATTTTTTGGTTACCCAATGACCTGGTACCTCAAAAGAACATACAAATTTGGTATCTGATTTTGATATGTAGAATGCATTAATACCTTCTCCTTCTTCTCCTGCGCCTAGCCTGCGCATCGTATGGAACGACATCAAAAGATTCTTTGCCCATAAGGCGATTTGGATAAACTAAATATTGGATTATTTTAATCTTAGTGACCAAATAACACAAGCCTACTATTAATGCGTATAAAAACGGGATAATAACAGGACTGATTTCTACACCCAAACCTGGAATTACATTCAAGATTACTTGTAAAAAGATAACATGGCAGAGGAGGTATATGGCTACATTATCGCCTTCGCTAGCGAGCCTTCCCAAAGCTTTGCTAAGTCGAAGAAAGACAAGAATGTTGGCAAGACTTACAATAATGAACAAAATTCGAAGCAACATGTTTATTCCCAAATCGCCATTTAGGTGCGTTAATCCATAATTGCCATCTACAATCTTTTCAACATCCGGATAATTATAAATATCCGGGACAAAAAATACAGCGTTAAATATTAAAAGCAGATAGATGCTTGTGCCTCCTTTCCAAGCTCTTTTCCAGGTCTGCTCTGAGCTATAGGCTCCCAATAGAAAAAAGGGGAAAAAGCAAACAGTCTTTCCGATAGCCAAAATGTCTTGATTAAATACTAACAATGCAAAAGCACCCACCAAAGCGAAGCTAATGGTTAGTAAGACCAATGGGGTTGTATTTGTATTAAAAAGAGCGAAAATCAAGCGCCAGATAATGAGGCTAACAAAGAGCCACAATACATTAAGTGGTTTATATAAGAAACTAATCAAGTTCTGCCCACTCGTATCTATGACTTCATTGCCCCCTTTCCAGTAAGACAATGACAGGAAAATAATCTGAAATATAACCAATGGAATTAAAAGAGCGCTTAAGCCCTTAAGCCATGATTTGAAGGTTATGTTACGAGAATTAAAGCCCAAGACAAATGCAAATCCAGGCACTGCCATTACATAAAGCATCAAATAAAGACCTTTCAGCAAGGGAACATCGTAGAATGGTCTTACGATTTGGGAGGCAATTATCAAGAGGACCAAAAACCACTTGAGTCTATCAATTTCCGGTTTATTCTTCATAGTATTAAGTTAGCCGCGACTATCATTAAATTAGTTGACCTTATCGTTTACGTTATACTTATGATGTTCAAATTGCTGAATTGTCTTCAGATAGTCACCACACATCACTTCTGCCTTGCGAATGTCATAAACAAAATTCTTGAACTTATTATTAAATAGATCAATTGCCACACTGTCAAAATGTACCCAATCCAGTTCACCCAACTTCACATGCTTCTCGACCATACGCGCGCCGGCAGCTACAGCCATGATACAGCCCATGCTTCCGAGGTCATGAGAAGAATAGCCTGGAATAATATTAGGATAGGTCAATCGCAATGTATCATAATGACGAACGACATTAATGTTACATCCCTGTGGTGGAGTAGGATAGGATGAAGTACACTGTAAGAGATATAACCGCCTATGTTTGGGAGCATTCTTCAATACAAACTCCTCATAACCTTGATCGGT
>DATGQB010000161.1:0-2901 GCA_035304405.1 Edaphocola sp. | reverse complement strand
GGATTAATTGCTCTGAAGACTTTGAAGATAAGGGGAGTTAGAGTTATATAATGGGATAGGGTGAAAATTGTGAATGAAGTGCGCCCTGCCAGCCGAGGGTATCGGCATCTTATCCTGCGAAAGGAGTATTAGTTTACTCAGACGCTAATTAGACTTAACCCAGATTACGTATTGGGAATTTAAAAGAAAATTATTATGGCAAATAATCCACAAAATAGTGAAAAAAGCATAATAAATTATGGTTTTTGAGCTATTGAAGTGGATTAGAAGCAAGAATAATTTTATATAAAGAGTCTAATGCGTAATCTGGGTTTACCCTTAGATGAATCGGCAATGCGGGTATTTTTACAATATGGAAAAAATATAATGTGAGATTTTTTTTAAAAAAAACTGAAAAATACTGATGTTGGAAGCAAAATAGTGATAATTTTGCCTGTCCTTATTCACAAAAATGAATGTTCTGGAATAAAAAACTGAGATTTTAATTTTTATCAATATGTCAGCCAACCGTTTTACTTCCATTGATGAAGTGCATATGCACAATGACAAAACCGTACATCACTACGGTGGCAAAAAAATTACCGATTTTTTTGCCTGCAATGTATTTACAGGTACCAAAGTGAGAGAATACCTGAGCGATGAAGCCTACAAAAGCTGGTTAGCTTCTGTGAAAGCGGGCAATAAAATAGACCGCAAAATGGCAGAGCAAATTGCTTCTGGTATGAAAGCATGGGCAATGAATCAGGGTGCTACTCACTTTTCGCATTGGTTTCAGCCATTAACGGGTACTACTGCCGAAAAGCATGATTCCTTCTTTACCCTAAAAAGCGATGGCACTCCTTTAGAAACTTTTGACGGTGATGCGCTGATACAGCAAGAGCCAGATGCTTCCAGCTTCCCAAATGGTGGTATTAGAGCTACTTTTGAAGCTAGAGGATATACAGCCTGGGACCCGGCTTCTCCTCCCTTCATCATGGAAACGGCAAACGGTAAAACGCTTTGTATCCCTACTATTTTTGTAGCATACAGTGGCGAGTCTTTGGATTATAAGGCTCCATTGCTCAAATCTATCGCTGCACTAGATAAGGCTGCGGTGGATGTGTGCAATTATTTTGACAAAAACGTATCCAAAGTAACGGTAACACTGGGCTGGGAGCAAGAATACTTCCTGATAGACGAAGCTCTGGCCGATTTAAGACCAGATATCGTACAGTGTGGTCGTGCTCTGATTGGTCATGCACCTGCAAAAGGGCAACAATTGGAAGACCATTACTTTGGGGCTATTCCTGAGCGTGTATTCGCCTACATGCAGGATTTTGAACAGGAGGCTTACAAGTTAGGTATTCCATTGCGCACTCGTCACAATGAGGTGGCTCCCGGCCAGTTTGAATGTGCGCCAATATTTGAAGAAGTAAACGTAGCTGTGGACCATAACTCCCTTCTGATGGATATTATGAACCGCGTGGCGAAAAGACATAAACTAAAAGTGCTTTTCCACGAAAAGCCGTTTGCAGGTGTGAATGGTAGTGGTAAGCACAACAACTGGAGTTTGTGCACCGATACCGGCGTAAACCTTCTGGCTCCTGGCAAAACCCCACGTACCAATCTTTTATTCTTGACATTCTTTATCAACGTTATTAAAGCGGTGCATGACTATGCAGACCTGCTGCGTGCTGCCATTGCATCTGAAGGTAACGATTACAGATTGGGTGCCAACGAAGCTCCTCCGGCTATTATTTCTGTTTTTATCGGTAAATACCTCACAGAGGTGCTCAACGAGATTAAAGAGCGCGTAGGCGGTAGCTTTAGCGAGCAAGATGAAGTGATTCTTAAAATGGATATCCACAAGCATATCCCTGAATTGCTCATGGATAATACCGATCGTAATAGAACTAGTCCGTTCGCCTTTACCGGAAACAAATTTGAGTTTAGAGCGGTTGGCTCCTCTGCAAACTGTGGCTCGCCAATGAGTACCTTAAACACCATTATGGCCAAAACCTTAATTGAGTTTAAGAAAGAGGTAGACGCGAAAATTGCGGAAGGTGAGAAAAAGGAAATAGCTATCCTGCAAGTGTTAAGAAGCTATATCAAGGCGAGTCAAAACATCCTTTTTGAGGGCGATAACTATAGCGAAGAGTGGGTAAAAGAGGCTGCGCGCAGAGGTTTGAATAACTACAAAACTACTCCTGAAGCTTTAGACGTACTGGTGCGTCCTGAAATTCTGGATATGTTTGACGCTATGGGTATCTATTCTAAACGTGAGCTGCATGCCCGTTATGAAATCGTGCTGGAAGAGTATGTAAAGCGCGTTCAAATTGAATCTCGTGTTCTAGGTTACCTCACTACCAATCATATATTACCTGCCGCAGTAGCCTATCAGAATAATCTGATTCAAAACGTAAAAGGCTTAAAAGATATAGGTTTGGGTGAAGAATCTTATGCTGCTCAGCTGAATTTGATTAAAGTAATATCCGGCCATATACAAAAAATCAATGATAATGTGGAGGCCATGATAGAGGAGCGCAAGAAAGCAAATGTGATGACCGATATGCGTGAAAAAGCTGATGCTTATTGCACCAAAATCAAAGCTCGTTTTGACACCATCCGCTATCATGTAGATAAGCTCGAGCTGCTGGTGGATGATAAAATATGGCCAATGCCTAAATACAGAGAGATGTTATTCTTAAAATAGGATTTTCATCTTTGATTTGATACATATAAAAAGGCTGTCCATCCAGGGCAGCCTTTTTGCGTATAGCCTCCTTGTGGGGCTACATATTTCGGCCGGCTAAATATTCTTGTAAGACTTTTATGAGCATACTGCAAGTAGCCTTTCTTATGGCTTTGCTTCAAGCTTTTATTCCCGCCCTTCACTCCTCTTTAATCAACTCAAATCGTTGA
>DATGQB010000160.1:0-6927 GCA_035304405.1 Edaphocola sp. | reverse complement strand
TAATGCCATTGCCGCGCAAAAAGGCAATGTGTTGCGCCCTGTTTACATTGTAACCCAGACGCAAGGCATGAACAACTGGTTGAAGATAAGAATAGCGGAAAAAACTGGCATCACCGCCAATATAAAATTTCTGCGCCCTGCGGAGATTATACAGGAAGTGTACCAATTGCTTGGCGGTAAAATGAATGCAAAACTGGACCGGCTTAATCTGGACTGGCTAATTTTTGCTGTTATCGGAAAATCAGAATTCATCAGGGCATATCCTAATCAGGCAAAATATTATATAGAAGAGCGAAAAATTGATGAGCGTAAGATGTGGGAGTTTGCAGCAAAAATAGCAGACCTTTTTGACCAGTATCAGATATATCGCACACAAATAATAGAGCAATGGAGCCATACCGATATTGCAAGCCTGCCCAAAGAACAGCAATGGCAAGCCTTCATCTGGAAAACGATTAAGGAACACGCAAAAAATCAGCTAGCCGACAATAATGAGACCAAGGCGTTTATCATCAAAGCACTGCAAAACGAGGAGAAGAGCGCACTATTGCTGGAAAAAATAGGCAGCATTTTTATGTTCGGGCTATCCATCGTAACCCCGTACCACCTACATATCTTTTACGCTTTGCAGTCTGTGTTGCCTTTGCACTGGTATCTCGGTAATCCCGCACCAGAGCATTACTGGTTTGAAGACCGGCAGGAGCAAGAGCTATTCAAGGCTAAGATGAAAGGCAAAAACGTGGTGCACGCCAGCGTAGGTAATAGTTTGCTGACGAGCTGGGGCAAAGTATTGCAGCAGACTTTCCGCATGATTTTCCAGACAGAAGAGTTTATAAATGCGGTAAACGATTTGCCCACCCTGGCACCGGAGGGGCGAACCCTGCTGAGTCGGGTACAGGCAGACCTATACCAAAACATAACCGAACCGGAACCCATTACAGAAGCGCTGATTAAGGACGAAAGTATCAAAGTTGCTGTCAATTATTCAAAAAGAAGAGAAGTTGAAGTACTATACAATTACCTGCTGGATGCCGTACTCCATGATAAATACGGTACTATTACCGAGCGGGATATGATTGTTATGGTGAGCGATATTAATGCCTATGCACCTTATATAAGGGCGGTTATGGACAATGCGCCTTACAAATTTCAATATGCCATTGCAGATGAACAAATGGCGAGAGGCGATACCCTCATTACCGCATTAGTAAGCATACTGCAACTAAACGCACAACAGCTAAGTGCAGAAGACCTGCTCTATCTCCTGAACCATAAGCACATTCGCGATAAGTTTGGCATATATAACATTACCTTAATCAGAGAGACCATAAAAACTGCCAATATCCGATTTGGCATAGAGAATGATTATCATCAGCCCAAAGATGATACCTATTTGGTATCCTGGCACTATGGGCTTAAGAAAATTATGTATGGCCTGTGCATGGATACAGAGGAGCAATTGCACTTTGGCAAGCAAAAGTTCTATACAGTGGAGAGCGCCGATAGTGTGGCGGACATGCAGCAGATTGCAGCTTTTGCAGCACTGGTACAAAGCCTTGCCCAGCATTTGCGCATGAGGCAGGAAGCCAGAAGCCTAAGTGCCTGGGAGCACTTTATATCACAGACGATAGAAAATTTGCTTTGGGTAGATGACCTGGAGCAAGATGAGCACATGCAAAACATCATGCACAAGCTGGAACATAGTGAGGAACTGGATGAACTACTTAAGGAGCAGCAAATCAGCTATGAGGTATTCAGCACACGCTTCATCGAGAAACTCAACAACGAAACACAACAGACAACATTCCTGAGCAGGGGCATTACATTCTGCTCGCCACTGCCATTTAGAAGTATTCCTTTCAAAATAATTGCCCTCCTAGGATTGAATTATGACAGCTTCCCAAGGAAGGAGCAGCGACTAGACTTCGACCTGATGAGCAAACAGCCACAGCTCGGCGACAGGAACATAAAAAACAACGACAAACACCTTTTCCTTGAATCCCTGCTGTCGGCACAAAATGCGCTCTACCTCAGCTATATCGGACGTTCTATCAAAGATAATAAGCCTCTGCCCCCGTCTATACTCATAGACGAACTTTTGGACTATATCCAATCGGCAGCGGGCCCGCAAACAGATGTGAGAAAAATACTCGTAGAAGAGCACCCCTTGCATAGCTATAGTGTCCGGTATAACCAGACGGAGGGCACTTTGCTACCCAACTACCTAATGCAAATGCCTCATCGCTGGCCCATTGCAGAAAAATCGAATCAAGAGCCTGATGTACAAGGTGCAGCATATAAAATAAGCGAGTTATGGCTGTTTTTCAATAAAGCACTGAATTACTACTACAACAATATTTTACAGGTTTACTTCCCGCAGGAAGAGGCAGAAATACAAGCCACAGAACATTTTATGCTGGATGGCTTGCAACAGTGGCAATTAAAAAATGAGCTCATACAGCATGTGCTTTGGCACAAAGATGCGGGCTGGCAGCAGCGGCAGTATTTAAACGCGAAATTGCCACTTAAAAATGTGGGGGTACAAGTCATGAACGAGCACCTATTGCTGTTGAATAAAATTCAGGAGCAATTGCACGAAGATGTACCGGCAAGCACAATACCTGAACAAAGGCCCATAAATTACGAGTATAAAGGGGTGAAATTTGTAGGCGACAGCCTCTCTATTCTGAACAACAGCATCCTGGCTGACTATTCAATCAGAAGTAAGCATGAGGTATCTTTGGCTGCACTGAAACTGAATTACCTCTTTGTAAAAACAATATTCCCCGACATTAAAACGGCCATATTATACAAAGAAGATGGAAAGAAGGTCCTGAACCAGCTCGAACAAACAGCAGCCCGGGAGCAATTGCACCGATTATTGGATATATTCCTATCGCTTCGCACGCAACCTCTGCTGTTCAGTTTGGACACATTGCAAAAACTTGATGGCGCCATCAGCGCTGCTGCCATAAGAAAAGCTAACCTGAAAATTGGCGAAAATAATGCCTATGTGCAGCACGGTTCTCAACTATATGATCCTGAAGAGCAAACAGAATCAATAGCCATGATGCAGGAAGCAATAAATATTTTACTGGCATCAGAGATTTAAATAAACAGAGGAACAAAACACCGCTCAAGCCCTGAATGAAGAGGTATGATGAATAGCATGAAAGCATTTGATGTAAAGAATGTGCCGCTTGATGGCACCAACCTTGTAGAAGCTAGTGCCGGCACAGGAAAAACATACTCCATAGCCATACTGGTGCTACGTTTAATTATTGAAAAAAATATAGCTATCAGCCATCAGCTGGTTGTAACCTTTACCAAATTTGCAGTAGCAGAACTACAAGACCGCATACGCAAACTTATCAAAGTGGCTTATGATATTGCAAGCCGTCGGCCGGAAGAAGATGCCATGCTTAAAGACAGCGACGACCCGACAATTCGATACATTTGTGACAAAGTCGCGGACAAAACCTGGCTCCAAAACCAGTTGAGGGCTGCTTTACTCAGTATGGACGAGGCTAATATCCTCACCATACATGGCTTTTGCCAACAGATACTTAAAGAGTTTGCTTTCGAGACCAAACAGCATTTTCAGGCTAGTCTCCAGAGCGAAATTGGTGATATAGTAGAGGAGGTATGTAACGAATTCTGGAGAGCGGAACTGAGTCTGCTACCTCCCGGCTTGTTCGCAAACGCCGAACTGAAAGCTATCAGAGAAGAGCTGGCAGATATTTTGAAAAAAGGACTGAATAATATAGCACTCCGTCTGGGTATAAAATATCATGCAGAGGACTTTGTGGACAGCACCATAAATCAGATACAAGAACTGGCCACCACCACTGCAAAAGCTAAAGATGCCCTTTGGGATTTTGTGCTCACCAATAACATCGAACTCAAAAATGAAATAGATAGCGTACCACGTGCTAAGAATTCCCTGAGTGGGATACTTATGGCAAACCCCAAGGCATTCCTGGAAAAAATCATAGCGGATCTCTCCAAAGAGAGCCCATCTCAATTCTACGGGGCACTAGAATCAGATTTCTGGCAGCAGGTGCGGGAGTATATAAATGACTGCAAGCGCTTACAAGCTTGTAAAAAGGATTTGAAACTAGGCTTATTTCATATTGGATATAAGCAGTACCTGCCCATACTGGAAAACAAACTGGAAGCGGCCAATATTTTGACATTTGACAGCTTGATTAACAGTCTGCATAAGGCTGTGGTTGTAGAGAACAATGAAACACTGACTACGCTGATAAGAAATAAATTTCCGGCAGTTTTTATAGATGAATTTCAAGACACGGATGTGGTGCAATTTCAGCTGTTCAACAAATTGTTTATCGAGAACCCATCGACAAATATGGCCAACACTTTATTTCTGATTGGCGATCCTAAGCAGAGCATTTACGCATTTAGAAATGCTGATGTAGAAAGCTATATGCAGGCCGCCGGAAAAGTGCAGTTTCGGTATAGCATGAATACCAATTTCCGCTCATCTGAAAATATGATTGCGGCTTTGAACAGCTTTTACGAAGTTCAAGGTAATGCTGCATTCGGGTATGATGAGGAAGATATTGCCTCCGGTATCGAACCTATTACCTACCAAAGCGTTCAAGCATTTCATAAACAGAAAAAGATATTCAAAAACAAGGTACCACTAGAAGATAGCCTGATTTTTTGCGCCGGGAATGCGAAAAGCGACACAGAGCAGGCACTTTGCCAAACCATTGCTCACTTGCTAGACCCAGAACAAAACTACGGTATCAACGCAGATGAGCTAAATCAGCGCCCATTACGTCCGGAAGATATAGCGGTGCTGGTAAGATTCAACAAGGATGCACACAGCATCAAGAAAGCGCTGCATGAACTGGGCATTCCGGCAGTGAGCGTAGACGAAGCTAAAGTGCTTAAGAGTCAGGAAGCGCAGGAAATGGCAATTATCTTAACGGCCATGTTGCAGCCTGAAATAAGCAATATCAAATCCGCATTGTTTCTCACTTTTCTGCATAAAGTATTTAAGCAGCAAGAAAAGCGGGTGATGCCCCTTCTGGACCTAGACGAGGTATCCATGATTGTGCGCTTCAATGAGTATCACAATATCTTGATGGAGCAAAATGCATACATAGCTTTTCAGCGCTTACTCAGCGATTTTAGTGTACCGCAGATACTCGCTCAAAACCATGCCAGCCAACGCATACTGACCAATGTAATGCAGATTGCGGAGCTGCTGCATGAGCAACAGTACCGTAAAGGTTTACATCCAGAAGAAATCTTGCTATGGCTCCAAAAAGCTTTGTCGAATGAGCAACTCAGTGGTGATGAATATACATTGCAGATTGAAAGCGACGAAAATGCGGTGCAACTCCTGAGCATACACAAAAGCAAGGGACTTGAATTCCCTATTGTATTTGTTTACGGTATCCACGGCACAGGCAGAAAGGGTAAAAATGCTGATATCATCACCCTAAAAGAACAAGACGGCACCCGCTACCAAACCGATTTTGAATCGGCCACAGAAGGAGCTAAAAAGGGCCTTCAAAAGAGAGAGAGTCAGGAAACGAGAAGGCTTATCTATGTGGCACTTACCCGCTCGGTATATCAGTGCTACGTATTTTATGCAAATGGTAGCCACTCGGGATTTAAAAGTAGCGAACTGCAAACACTTATTGCCAATATTAAGGAAGAGAATGGCATTAAACTCAACTACGCAGTGCCTGAAACTAGCCATGCCGTAACATGGCGGGGGCAACAAAGCAGTCCTCTGCGGCCTATTACATTTGAAGAGGCAAAAGCCGAAATGAGCCGGTCTAATTGGCACTTGCACAGCTTTACCGCTCTGGCCGTACCTCATGAATATGAAATTCAACCGCAAAGTGAGCAACTGGTAGATTATGACCATTTCATCTTCAACCAGCTGCCACGTGGTGCCAGTGCAGGTACTAAATTGCACCAACTTTTCGAAATTGTGGATTTTAAAAAAGATTACAGAAATCCGGGATTAGTAAATAACAAGGAGCGAAAATGGCTGGAGCAATTTAACCTTGTAGAAGGGCAAAAGGAAATAGACAACAGTATCTACGTAGCAGAGCTCATACATCATGCGAGCAATTGCATCATAGCCAGTGAAACGGGCACATTCCAACTTAAAGCAATAAGTCAGACGCAAAGATTAGTAGAGTTGGAATTTGAATTTCCGTTATCACAGATGCAAGTAGAAGAACAATTGTGGCCGCTTCTAGCCCAATATAATACCGGCATCCAAGACCGATACCGCCAGCTAAAGGGTATGATGACCGGCTTTATTGATATGCTTTTCGAGCATGAAGGCAAGTACTATATATTAGATTGGAAGTCCAATTATCTAGGATATGAACTGGAAAACTATAACAAAGAAGGTATCGCAGCGGCTATGCGCAGCAATCAATATACATTACAATACCTTATTTACACTCTAGCCGTGCATAAATTCCTTCAGTCACGTTTAGGCGAAGAGTATGACTACAACAAGCATTTTGGAGGTGTGATATATCTGTTTCTTCGGGGGCTAAGATCGGATACCGACTATGGCGTATTTACAGACAAGCCTGACGGCCAATTTATTGCAGCACTGGAAGCGGCTGTATATGCCGGCGGTGTGGCGGATATTGCCTCTTGAGTACGAATGCAGCCCTGACGGAGCTTGTTGCCAACTGTAAACAACGCCGAATGCTCAGCTAAGAGCCGCAGCATTAGAGAGCTCCGTCGATAGTATCAGGTGGCGCCAGTTCCGCTTGGGATTTTAACCCAGATTACGCATTAGGAATTTAAAAGAAAATTATTATGGCAAATAATCCACAAAATAGTGAAAAAAGCATAATGAATTATGGTTTTTGAGCTATTGAAGTGGATTAGAAGCAAGAATAATTTTATATAAAGAGT
>DATGQB010000159.1:0-12747 GCA_035304405.1 Edaphocola sp. | reverse complement strand
TTGATGTTTCGCATGGCGCTGACATTAAAGGGGAGTAGATTGGCTGGGCTGGATAGGTAAGAGTATGGCTGATGATATGCAATTTTACTTTTTTTGCAATGTGCGTTGATGTAACGCTTGGGCGCGGCCACACAATATTGTCGGTGCTTCTTCAGCCTACTGGCCTTTTTTTAATGCCGAGAGGATACTTCCGTATTTCATAATTGTTGGCGTGCAGGTAGGAGATATAAATAATGGTAGCGCCTGACGAAAATCAGTTTTTGGGGCCTGTGAACTGTTGTAGCTTTGCAAGGAATTAAATTAAATGTTTGCCATGTCGCTGAACGCTTCCCTGATAGATAAGTATAATGTACCCGGCCCAAGATATACCTCATATCCCACAGTGCCTTATTGGGAAACTGATAGATTTAATGTGGAGGAATGGCTGCGAAGGTTAAAACAGTCTTTCGAGGAAAGCAATACCCAAGAAGGTATATCAGTATATATTCATTTGCCCTTTTGTGAGTCGCTCTGCACGTTTTGTGCCTGTCATAAACGCATAACGAGGCAGCACAGTGTGGAGCTGCCCTATATTGAGGCACTACTTAAAGAATGGGAGCTGTATTTAGAAGTATTTGGTAATAGACCTAAGCTTAAGGAGCTGCATCTGGGCGGCGGCACACCTACTTTCTTTTCCGTGCAGCATTTGGAGCAATTCTTAAAGGAATTTTTGAGTAGCGTAACACTGCACGAGCAGGCGGTGCTTAGTTTTGAAGGTCATCCGAACAATACCACGGAGGGACATTTGCAGCGTTTGTATGATTTAGGCTTTCGTAGGGTGAGTTTTGGGGTACAGGATTATGACCCCAAGGTGCAACAGGCTATTCATCGTATTCAGCCATTTGAAAAAGTGAAGGCCGTAACCGAGGCGGCCCGGCGGATTGGGTATGAAAGTATCAGCCATGATTTGATTTTTGGATTGCCGCACCAGCATTGGGATAGTATGGAGCATACCATACGCAGTACAATCGCCCTGCGACCAGACAGGCTGGCTTTTTACTCTTACGCGCATGTGCCATGGGTGAAAGGGGTAGGGCAGCGAGGTTTTGACGAACGCGATCTGCCTTCAGGCGAGGAAAAGCGACAATTATACGAGCGGGGCAAGCAATTGTTGGAAGCATTGGGCTATGTAGAGATAGGTATGGACCATTTTGCTTTACCGGGAGATGAATTGTATGAGTCATTGAAGAGAGGGACCCTGCACCGTAATTTTATGGGTTATACCTCCGGCAAAACACAACTGATGGTAGGTTTGGGAATGTCGGCTATTGGAGATAGCTGGTATGCTTTTGGGCAAAATATTAAGTCGGTAGAGCAATATCAGGATGCGGTGATGCAAGGTCGATTCCCTATTGAGCGCGGACATCTGCTCAATGAAGAAGATTTGATTGTGCGTCGGCATATTCTGAATCTGATGTGTCGTCTTTACACTTCCTGGGAAGAGGACAGTTTGTACTTTGCTGAACTGCCAGACTGTATAGCAGCGCTGCGCGAAATGGAGAAAGATGGATTGGTAGTGCTTGAGGGTAAAAGCATCAGCATCACCGAGCAGGGAAGAGCCTTCACCCGCAATGTAGCTATGGCATTTGACCTACGATTAAGAAGACAGCAGCCTGCTACCCAGCTTTTTTCCATGACGGTATAATGTTGAGAAGCGTTTCAGCTAATGAACTTATCGGGCCTTTTGCCCGCGTATCCTGCTCAGGCTCACCTGAGTGATGCCCAGGTAAGAGGCTATATATTTTAGTGGTACCCTCATCAGCAAGCTGCTTTGCTCCTGCATGAGTTTTTCGTAGCGTTGTTTGGCAGAAAACATTTCTCTGAATATCATGCGATGTTCTGCTTTTAGCAGTTCTTTTTCTGCCAAGGTACGTCCCCAGTTGGCTATGTCTATATCTTTTTGGTATAGTTCTTTCAATGTAGCGATATGTATGCGATACAATAGGCAGTCTTCCAGCAATTCTATATGTTCATAGCTCTTGTTCTGCTCTACATAACTTCGCATAGAGAGCACAGTTTCTCCTTCTTCCCCAAACCAAAATGTGATCTCGCCTTCATCAAACACGTAATAGGCCCGTACTACGCCTTCCTTGATAAAGTAGATATACTGTTCCACCCGGTCGGGGCGCATCAGAATGGTGCCCTTACTCACCGCTACTTCATCCACTGCGGCGCATAGCTTTTGTAAGGCTTCTTCGGGTAATGGGTAAATATTGTTCAATATCTGCTCTATCTGCATGGTTCGGCTTGCTTAATGATTCCGCATATGGCAAATTTAACTGGATTTGGTTCAATATCGAAATTTCAGTCAAGGAGCTGCCCCTTATCTTATTGCTTTCGCCCTTAGGAATTATCTGGACACTGTATTTCTTGCAGATAGGCTAGCGCAAATGCGACATCACAATGCTGCCCTTTGGTGTATGTATGACTTAGGTGAATGTGTAGCGCTAGTATGCACAGACTTATATTACCACCGGTTATTTGGGAAAATAAACCTTGCTTTGTTATGAAGGCTGCGAACGAAGCCTCCCGGCGTCTTGTGAAGGGCTCTGTTAATCAACCAACAAAAAAGGCCATCCTGATGGATGACCTTTAAGAAATGCTTTATAGAGAATGCGATATTAAGCTTGTTGTTGCATGAGCTTTTCCTGCTCCCATTGTTTTCGGCCATAGCCAGGTATAACATGCTTCTCGCTATGGTAAGAAGAGCGCACCAGCGGACCAGACTCTACATAGTCTAAGCCCATTTTATAACCCTCTTCACGATAGAACGCGAACTCGTCAGGGTGCACAAATCGTAGTACAGGCAAGTGTTTAGGTGTTGGTTGCAGGTATTGTCCCAAGGTTACCACATCGCAGCCATTGTCTTTAAGATCCTGCATGGTTTGCAGCACCTCATCCTTTTCTTCTCCAATACCCAGCATGATGCCCGATTTGGTACGTACGCCCGCTTCGTGCAGCCTGCGTATTACTTCAAGGCTACGGTGGTATTTGGCTTGAATGCGCACCTTGCGGGTGAGTCGCTCTACGGTTTCAACATTATGCGACACTACTTCTGGTGCTACCTCTATTACATTTTGCAAATTTTCCCATTTCCCCTGAAAGTCAGGAATCAGGGTTTCCAAAGTAGTTTCAGGATTAAGCGCTTTTACGGCTTTGATGGTATTGGCCCATATGATGGAGCCCCCATCCTTAAGCTCGTCGCGGTCTACCGATGTAATTACCGCATGTTTTACTTTCATGAGATAGATTGCTTCTGCGACTCTTTGTGGTTCGTCCCAGTCCACGGGCTCGGGGCGACCAGTGGCCACTGCGCAGAAGCCGCAACTGCGGGTACAGATATTACCCAAAATCATGAAAGTGGCTGTGCCGGCACCCCAGCATTCACCCATATTGGGGCAGTTCCCGCTCTCGCAGATGGTGTGTAACTTATGATTGTCCACCAAACCCCTCACATGCTTATAACCCTCACCTGTAGGCAGTTTTACCCGTAACCAATGTGGCTTTTTGGGCTTACCGTTGACATACACTACATCTGAGTTGTTATTATTGTTTTGGGATGCAGCAGCGTTTGAGATAATGGGTAATTCTATCATTGGATTATAATAAGCTGTTGTTCAAAAAAATTTCTACAAAGGTACAATCTATTTTTGTAACCGCTGAGGGTATAGTTGAGCATAAAAAAAGCCCGCACGTTAAATGCGGGCCGGTAATTGAATTTATGTTGTGCTTAGCGCTTCCAACCAAAAGACACAGAAAGGTATGCGTTGAAAAATACCGCCTTAGGGTCGTGGAATGCCAGTTGATATATTTTTTGAAAATAGAGGTCGGTACCGATACCGATTTCCAAGGCGGAGACGTTTTTACGTTTTTGGGCATAATCCAGGTTCAGGCCGCTCCGGAGATATACACCGGGTACCACTTTTAGTTCAGACCATCCTTCGCGGAAGCCATAGCCCCTGCTGAATCTGGTTTGGGCTAACACATTGGCCAAATCTTCAGCTTCGGGGTCCAGTGCCATCATCTCGCCGCCATCTACACCAAAATAATAAGGTTTGACCAAAGCCATGCTCAAGCCGCCGGTATTAACCCAGTGCAAAGAAATGGTACGGGCTTCGGGTTTGCCGGCCAGCAGATATTTATAGCCCATGCCCAGTTTGGCGGTATAAATATTATTAATCTTTCCAAACTTATACATATCGGTAGAGAACATGGACATAAGAAAGTTGCGGTATGGCTGGCCCACGCCGCCGGCGTAATCTCGATATTCTTTGGGGTGGTAGCGCTCGCTGGCCTCTAGTTCTATAAATAATACATTGTAAAAGCGGTCGATTTCATCTCTACGCCCTTCATTGTTTTTGATAATGCCATAGCGGTAATGCAGCCCCCAGCCGTCGGTATGCAATCGCAAGCCAATGGCATGTTCGCGGCGAAGTGGTGGTATAGCTTTTTGTCTGGCGGCCTTTTCCTGAGTGTTGATAATGGTGAGGGAGTCGCCCAGACGGTCTCTGTACTGCATCTTTTTCACCTGCGCTGAGGCTTGCTGCGTACAAAGAGCTGTTAAAGATAGAAATGCTATAAATTTAAGTGCCGCTTTCATGGAATGCCTTTTATCTTTGTAAATTTAAATCAAATTCTCAAAATGACATCAAAAATAGTTTATCAGGGTAATCTGAGAACCAGTGCTACTCATCTGGCTTCTAATAGTAATATTGAAACAGACGCCCCTGTGGACAATAATGGCAAGGGAGAGAAATTCTCACCTACCGATTTGGTAGCCACTGCTCTGGCCTCATGTATGTTTACCATAATGGGAATGCTTGCCGAGCGCAACAATATTAATATTGACGGTTCGTATGCTGAGGTAAACAAAATCATGTTTGCCGAGCCAAGACGTATTGGCCGAGTGGAAATAAACATGTATGTTTCCGGCCAGGAAAGCTATTCAGAAAAAGAAATGGCTATGCTGCGCCATGCAGCACTTACTTGTCCGGTATGGCATAGCCTGCATCCTGAGATGGAAAAAGTAGTGACTTTTTATTTTAACGGCCAAGTCTATTAAGCTTAGAAATCTTTAATCATCTAGACGAAAAACTCATTCATAGAAATTGCGCTCTGTATTTGCATTACCATATGATCAAATAAAAGCCGGGCTCGACAAGCAGATTATAGAACCCGCCTGGGGTTGGGGCTTTAGGGTGGCGATTGCTGTATTCCTACCCAGCTTTTTGAGCATATATACTGGTAATCTGGATTTCTTTTGGATGATTATCGCTGCCGAAACGGTGTCGGTAATGGAGCTAAAAGGCTCTACTATCTTGCGCTTGAGGTTGCTTCTGAGCGCAGTGGCTCTGTCTTTGTTATTTACCTTCGTAGGGAGTATTGTTGGCAATTACCCATATCTGGCTCTGATACTGCTAATGCCCATTGCGCTATGTGCCGGATTGATGAAGAACTTGGGCGACTGGGGGCTGGCCTTGGCATTAAATGTATATCTGTTTTACATTATCTCTATCAATTTCCCCTTGGATACTGCTGCGGCGCTTGCCAATAGGATGTATATGGTGGGAGCCGGCGGTATATGGGCACTTTTAGTAGGCGTTTTTAGCTATTCGTTTTTGCCACAAGGCAAACCTTACCGTCGTACCATTGCACATATATGGCTGGCGGTGGAGAATTTGGCGGCTTTGGTAGCCAATAACTGGGATGTAAAGAGCAAGCGCAGTTCCATTCGTGCCATTTATTTAAAGGAAAAGGGCATCAGAACGGCCATTGATGAATCTGTAAAGCATTTTAAAACCGGGGAAGGGAGGCAGCCGGTGGATAAGCAATTGGATTATGCCCGTAGGTGCACCTCACTTGCCAGTGTGCAGGTAATCAGTATAGCCGAGCAGTCTGACAAACTTGCCAGGGAATACCTCAATCCCTTGTTTAAAGCACAGATGTACGGCCTGATAAAACTTGTAGAACAAATTGCTAATAGGGTAGGCTATTACACCTATACTATGAAAGAGGAGGAGCTGTTGCTGATTCAGACGAGAATTAAACGCCTGGAGCAGTTTGAGCAGCAACTACTGAGTATGCCCGAAGGAGAATTTAAAAGCACACAAGAGCTGGTACTACATTTGCGCCGTTTTAGTAAGTGGGTGCAACTGTTTATAGATACCATCACTCAGAATCAGGAGCGCCGTGTGTATCGTCAGTACTCTATGATGCAAACACTCAATATATTGCATCCGAGACATTTGGCTCTCAATCTGCGTCAATTTTTAAATTTTGACAATCTTACCATGCGCTATGCCTTGCGCAAGTCAATCGCTGCAACCTTTAGTTACTGGTTGGGTATTCAGTTCTTCCCCGAGCATGCCTATTGGTTGCCCATGACCAGTATTATTGTTTCCCAGCCCTTTTTTGGAGCTACCTTACGCAGGGGAATCGAGCGTAGTATTGGCACTGTTGTGGGAGTTATCGTGGGCGGACTAGCCTTGACACTTCCGCATCCGGAAATTGTGAGATACATTCTTATCTTTTTTGGCGCAGTGCTGATGATCTATTTCATGCGAAAAAACTATGCCATTGCGGCCTTTTTTATCAGTCTGTTTTTGATTGGTTTGCTTGCGCATGAAGATAGCATTAGTCAACATCTCATTATCGAACGTATTTATGCCACCCTTATCGGTGCGGCCTGTTCTATAGTTGCTGGCTTTGTGCTATTCCCGGCCTGGGATGAACACCTTTTGCCGAACTATCTCACCAAAGCCATTGCTTCAAACTATAAATACTTCAGCTATCTGTTTTACGAGCAGGAGGAGCCGCAGAAATGGATGCAATATAAAGCCGCTGCAGAGTCTTGCAACAGCAATGCCTACGACTCGCTCAGTAGGTATTTAATAGAGCCTAAATCAAGAAAAAAGGCTCAGGCGGCAAGCTATTTTACCGCAATTACCTACAATATTCGTATCACCAGAGAACTGAACTTTTATCAGGATGATTCTGAAGCTGGTGATATTCATAATCAAGGAGGCTTATCGAGTCGGGACTCGATTATACCGCTTTTAACCAAAATTAATCATCAGTTTCAAAAGACCATTCAACTGCTGGAAAAGCGTTATCAGTTGGATATGAAGATAGACTGGAATGCGGAAAAATACATTAGAGAGCATCTGGTGCCTACCGAGCATCAATGGCAGTGTTTGGAGCGTTTGTATTTGGAATTGAAAGCTTTACATGCAGGTTTAGAGCGCTAGAAGGCTCAGTTATGGCCATGTTTAGTTTTTCCTAATTACTGCGCCTAAATCCCTCTCGACTGCATTTTTTTGTTAAATTTGCGCATTACTTCAATACATTATAATCAATATGCAACGTATTTACTTCGATAATGCGGCTACTACAGCTTTAGATCCTAAAGTGCTGGAAGCAATGCTTCCATTTTTGACAGAAAAGTTTGGTAATCCTAGCTCTATCTACTCATACGGAAGGGAGAGTAAGATGGGTATAGAGGCTGCACGAAAGACCGTTGCTAAGATATTAGGTACGAAGCCCGGTAATATCTTTTTTACCTCTGGTGGTACTGAAAGTACGAATACTGCTATTACTGCTGCGGTGAGAGATTTGGGTGTGCAGCGTATTATAACCTCCCCTATTGAGCATCATGCCACTTTGCATACTGTAGAGTATTTTGCGGCTCGGGGCACCAAAGCAGAGTATGTAAGTATTCTACCCAATGGTCATGTGGACCTTGCTAGTTTGGAGGCCCTACTCGCAGCGGAGCAAGTGCCTACATTGGTAACATTGATGCATGCCAATAATGAAATTGGTAACCTATTGCCTATCAAAGAAGTGGGTGAACTTTGTAGAGAATATAATGCATATTTCCATTGTGATACGGTACAAACTGTAGGTCACTATCCATTGAACTTTTCAGAACTACATGTGCATTTTGCCAATGGCGCAGGGCACAAGTTTCACGGACCCAAAGGGGTAGGAATATTGTACATTGCAGACGAGGTACAAATAAAGCCATTGATTAATGGCGGTGGTCAAGAACGAAATATGCGTGCAGGAACTGAAAATCTCTACGGCATTGTAGGTTTTGCCAAAGCTTTGGAAATGGCGACAGAGACCCATGAGCAAGATGCTGCCCATATTCACGGACTGAAAATGTATATGGCAGAGCAATTGAAAGCTGCCTTTCCGGAGGTTTCGTTTAATGGGGATTGGGATGGCAACTCTTTATATACCGTATTGAGTGTATCTTTTCCTAAAAGTGATAAAACCGAAATGCTTCTGATGAGTCTGGATATGGAAGGTATATGTGTGTCAGGCGGTAGTGCATGCTCGAGTGGAGCGAGTTTAGGCTCTCATGTGATACGCTGCATCAGAAAAGATGCAGATGTAGTGCCTATACGTTTTTCATTTTGCAAGCACAATACCCGAGCAGAAGTTGATCAGGTAGTGGCTGTATTGAAAAAAATACTGGGCTAGTGCCCCCAAAAATATTATTATGAAAAAGATTGCAGGGTTCTGGATAATGCTCTTGCTGCCATTTGTAGTGGCAGCACAGGGATTAGTGTTTGAGCAGGGAAGCTTTCAGGATGCTTTAGAAAAAGCTAGGAAAGAACAGAAGCTGGTTTTTGTAGATGTTTATACCACCTGGTGTGGACCCTGCAAGCAAATGGCTGCTCAATTATTTCCCGACCCCAAAGCGGGAGATTTTTACAATAGACACTTCGTCAATTTTAAAATTGATGCAGAAAAGGGTGAGGGGGTTGATATTGCTGAGCGCTACAATGTTGCTGGATATCCTACAAACCTATTCCTCCGTCCGGATGGTAGTGTTGTGTACAGGGTAATGGGTGCAGGAGATTTGGAATGGTTTCTAAACAATGCCGGCATCGCTGTTGAAGAGGCAAATGATCCTTTGCAATGGAAAGATTATGAGCGTCTTGTGGAGCAAAAGCGTCCCAAGAGGGAATTTCTGGAGCGCTATATCGCCAAGGGTATCCGTTTGGGCAAAAATATAGATGTCGGAGTGGACAAGCTGGTAAGCCTGTACATTTCCAAAAAGCCCACAGATGAGGATTTGAAGTATTTGGTGACGCATAATCAGTCGATGCAGAGCAAAGCTTATACAGTATTGAGTGCTAATAAGGAGCGTGTAAACACCTTATACGCATCTGAATATCCTAATTTCTTCAAGATTTATAGTGAGTCCTTGCTGAAGCAAAGTATAGAGCACTTTGCGCAGAGCAATGACTTTGCAGGCTTTGAAAAGGTAGTGCTAGGATATGTGGAGCAACATAGTGTAGCACCCAATATGGATAAGTGGTTTTTTACCAATTACTTCTACGAAGTTGTCGGTGATATGGACCAGTTAGAGACTTATCGGCATATCCGGGCCTCTGAAATGCTTGCCTGCTCCGATGCAACATATCAGAAAGAGGATGAGGGCAGACTGAAAGAAACGATTGAAACGCTCCGTACACAACTTAAAGCCAGTGGGATGCCCGAGGCAGACCAGCGGCGTTATGAAGAGCAATTGCTGAACGCTAATCCCCAGGTGTCAAAAATGGCGTCTACAGCTGCGGCATTGGCCTTGTACCAGGCGGGTTGGCAGGTCAATAATAGCCGTGACCATGCTAAGCTTGCAGAGGGTTTAGCCTTTGTAGAAAGGGCTTTGCAGCTACTCTCTGATGCCAAGGATGTAAGAAGAATTTCATTTTTAGACACCTATGCTCATCTGAAGTCTTTGGATGGTAAGCATGAAGAGGCAGTACAACTGCTGCAACAGGCCATAGCGAGTGCAAAAGCGCTGGAACAGCAGGAGATGGTAACCGACCTGGAATCAAAGTTGCAGTCATTGCAGCAGCGCGCAAAGGAATAAGTTTTGCCCTACTATTTTTAAATCTCATTGCTCCGAATTATTCGGAGGTCGTTTGTTTAAGTAAAAGATTATGAAGAATATTGTTTTAGCCAGTACCTCAACCTTGTTTGGAGGTCAGTTTTTAGCCTATCTGGAAGATACTATTAAAGAATTATTTACAGGAGTAAAGGAAATCGTATTTATACCATATGCCAGACCCAGTGGCATTACTCATGATGATTATACCAAAAAAGTTGCCGATTTCTTTGCAGGATTAGGCATCAAAGTAAGGGGACTGCATGAGTTTGCCGACCCAAAAGCAGCTATTGCTGAGGCTCAGGGCTTTTTTACCGGCGGAGGCAATACCTTTTTATTGGTAAAAACCTTGCATGAGCTAGGTATTATGAACATTTTGCGAGATGCCGTGAACGCCGGAACGCCTTATTTGGGTACCAGTGCAGGAAGTAATATTGGCGGACTAAATATGCGTACTACCAATGATATGCCTATCGTATATCCACCTAGCTTTGATACCATGGGTTTGGTCAATTTTAATATCAATCCGCATTATTTAGATCCGCAGCCGGAGTTGAAGCATAATGGTGAGACCCGGGAAACCCGTATTAATGAGTTTCATACCCAAAACAGCATTCCTGTAGTAGGATTGAGAGAGGGCAACTGGATTAGAGTGAAAGGTGATGTGGTTACTGTTGAAGGTAGCGAGTCTACAAGGATTTTCGAGCAGGGCAAAGCGGCTCGAGAGGTGGCTCCCGGAACAGTACTTGAATTCTAGAACAGCGGCATGGATAAATCGTTTTTTCAACAGGAAATTGCACCTACTTTGCCACATTTGCCGGGCGTGTACAGATATTACGACTCGGCAAATAAGCTTTTGTATGTAGGGAAGGCCAAGGACCTGAAAAAGCGTGTTACTTCATATTTCGTAAAGCAGATTGACAGTCCGAAGACCAATGCATTGGTGCAGCAAATCAGTCACCTTGAATGGACCGTTACCAACAATGAACATGAGGCATTTCTGCTGGAGAATTCACTAATCAAGCATTTTAAGCCGCCTTACAATATAAGTCTGAAGGATGATAAGAGCTATCCCTATGTGGTAGTCAAAAACGAATCCTTCCCTAGGGTAATGATAACCCGTCGGTTTGTAAAAGACGGGTCAGAATATATGGGACCCTATACCGATGTAGGACAGCTGAATGTTTTGATGGATGTGCTCAAGAAGATTTTTCCTACCCGAACCTGTAAGCTTAATTTGAGCAGAGAGAATATTGCCAAAGGCAAATTCAAAAAATGTCTGGAATTTCATTTGGGCAATTGCAAAGCGCCCTGTGAAGGCTTGCAGGCAGAGCCTGATTATCTGAAAGACGTTGCCCAAATAAAACAGATTGTCAAAGGTAATATAGCGCAAGTAACGGCTCAGCTCAAGCAGCAAATGGCAGAGCAGGCAGCGTCTCTAGCTTTTGAGCAAGCTCATGAAACCAAGCAGATATTAGATAAGCTTCAGGATTTCCAATCCAAGTCTAGTATTACCAACCTACGCATTGGCGATGCGGACGTAGCCAGTATTATTGATGGGGAAACCACAGCATATGTCAATTATATGGTGGTGGTTAATGGTACCATCATTCAGAGCAAAAACATACAAATAGAGAAGAAACTAGCCGAAAGCAAGGAAGATTTGCTAGCTTATGCTATTGCCTACCTCAGGCCTAAATTTCGCTCCACTGCCCGCGAACTGATAGTACCATTTCAGGTCATTACAGAAGAAGAAGGCTTGTTGGTCACGATTCCGGTTAGCGGCGATAGAAAAAAATTGCTCGACCTCAGTTTTAAGAATGCCGAAGAGTTTATGCGTCAGACATTGTTGAAAAACAAAATGCTGATGGATAAAACCATGCTCAAAGACATGAATATGGTCTTGATGCAAATGAAAGAGGACTTAAAGCTGAAGGAAGTGCCGGTGCATATAGAGTGCTTTGATAATTCCAATTTTCAGGGTGCCTATCCAGTGGCAGCGATGGTATGTTTTAAAGAAGGATTGCCCTATAAGAAGGAATACCGACATTTTCATATCAAGACCGTTGAAGGTATCAATGATTTTGCTTCCATGAAGGAGATTGTGTATCGACGATACTCCCGCCTACTCAAAGAAGGCAAACCATTACCACAATTGGTAATTATAGATGGTGGTAAAGGTCAGTTGGGAGCTGCTATGGAGAGCATCATTGCCTTGGGTCTTGTAGGAAAAATGACGGTCGTAGGTTTGGCCAAGCGGGTAGAGCAGATATTTTTTCCGGGAGATTCCGAACCCTTACAGCTGCCTTATAGCAGTAAAAGCCTGCTGCTCATTCGCCGTATACGCGATGAAGTACATAGATTTGGAATTACCTTTCACAGAGATGTGCGCAGCAAAGGCACTTTTACTAACGAGCTAGAGCAGATTCCCGGTATAGGCAAAAAGACCGCAGAAACTTTATTGCAGCGCTATCGCTCCGTTTCCAAAATTAAGACCATGACAGAACGGGAGCTTACCATGACCATCGGTGCCTCCAAGGCTCGTAAAGTATGGAGTTATTTTCATGAAACTGAATAGGGATACCGCTCATCTTTTTCCAATTTATTTTTTCTCAAACAGCAAGCGTCTGTATTTGGCGGTGAATTAATATGCCGAAAGATGATGTTATTTTCAACCCAGATTACGCATTAGACTCTTTATATAAAATTATTCTTGCTTCTAATCCACTTCAATAGCTCAAAAACCATAATTTATTATGCTTTTTTCACTATTTTGTGGATTATTTGCCATAATAATTTTCTTTTAAATT
>DATGQB010000158.1:0-11013 GCA_035304405.1 Edaphocola sp. | reverse complement strand
ATACCCATTCCTCCGTAATGCTCTACTTCTTTGGCGCCTTTGATGAACACACCATCAGGGGTGAATTTATTATCACGCACCCATTTCAGCGCCTCTTTTGCAGTAGAAACGTCTTCATAAACTGTTTGGTAATACAGTATCTTACCGGGATACTTCTCTCTTAACGAGTTCACCACCATTTCTAATCCTTTGCCGGCGGTGATGCAGGGGCGGCAGTCAATCATAAAATATTCATGTATGATTACATAGCCACTGTCCAGCATATTCCACAGTTCCACTTCTTTGCCGGTAAGCAGATTGGTGTTTTTCCAGTTCTTGGTGCTAAAGATGGGCATGTCCGGCAAAGCAAAGTTGTGCGTGTGGTCTTCTTCTTTTTGCTCGTATTCCTGCGCTTGTGCCACGACCACACCCAGCATGAGGCAGAGCACTAAACATAAGTTTTTCATTATTCAGAGATGATTTGGGGAGCCACAAATATACGCCATTTTTATTTTATTGTCGGGGTTGAGGGGCAATTGAAAAGATATTATGGTTTTTTTGAAAAGCCACAAGATATGAGGCCGATTATAATCTTTGGAAATTTGTGAAATGCCACCAACCATTTGCTACAAATAGCTGTCTAATGAAATATAAGAATAATTGTTTTGGATAATTATAGAAGAATAGAAGGAGAATGTTTGATTGGGTAGGCCAGTATGCAGTGGCCGAAAAATATTAGGAAAATAGGACCATGTTGAGATAATTTTTTTTGCCTTTCATTTGTAAGTTGGTAACTATTTTGTTATTTTTGAGTTTCATTAACGTTTAAGATCTTAATTGTAAATAGATGCATACGATTAAAAAATTATTAGTAGGATTGTGTGGGGTACTCCTGATGGGATCCTGTGAAAAGACCTTTAGTCCGGATACGCCGCTACCAAATACGCTGAGCCCTTCTTTATTTGTGGTAAATAATAACAATCGTGTATTATCGCTTAATCCGGAAACGGGAGAGAAGAAATGGGAAGCGAAGATTGACGCAAATGTGGTGGCTACACCAGTGGTTGTAGCGGGTAAACTAATAGTTATAGACGTTACTGGCAGAATGTATAGCATCAATCGTCTTGACGGTAAGATAGAATATTCATTGCCCTTAGGCGGTGCAGTTACCGGAAGTCCTATTGCGGTCGGCGACAGGCTGGCGGTTCCGGTGGGACATGATATCAAAATGTTTGATATCTCTAATAATTACAATCAGCTTTGGCAGTTTGGAGTGGGCACTCCGGTTACTACTTCACTTGCTTGCAATACCATAAAGACCAGTGATACATTAAACATTTTCTTTGTATCGGATACTAGCGTGTACGCCATTCGCGTAGATAGTGGTTTGCTCACATGGAAGCGTGGTGTGCCGGGAGCGGGTAAATTTAACTCCTCTATTTGTGCAGCAAACAACAATTATCTGTATGCCGGTAATGACAATGGTAAATTGTATGCCTTCGATATCAGAAATGGCAATATTTTCTGGAGTTACCAGACCGAGGCCTCTGTACGCAGCTCGCCTATTAGCAAAGGCGGTAATATAATGGTAGGTAGTGACGACCGTTATTTTTACTCTGTTGACTCCGCTACCGGACAGCTAAGATGGAAAACCGCTGCTCAGGACAGGATTTTGTCTTCGGCCTTTGTATATGACCAAGATGTCTATTTCGGTTCTAACGACTTTAATTTTTATACAGTTAATATCATTGACGGAACTTTGAAACGCAAGCAGCAGACTTTTGGCACCATTACTACTTCACCTTTGGCACATAATGGGGTAGTATATTTCAATAGCCATGATAATACGGTGTACGCTATCGATGCCAAGACGGGTGAACAGAAATGGACTTACAATGCCGGAGGATATATGACCTCCTCTATGATTTTGGATATGCTTGATGAAACAATCGTTCCTTCTATTAGCGGAAACAGCCCACTGTAATAAAAACGAGAGATAATTTTAACCCATTTAATAGTACCATTCCATGAGAAACTTTTTATTATTACTAGTAACCCTGCTCACCTTTACGGTGGGGAAAACGTATGCAAACCACGTGGCGGGTGGTCAGATAACGTATAAGTACCTATCGTCTGCCGGCAACAGTCACACTTACGAGGTAGAGATTGTTATTTTTGGGGACTGTGATGGGTCTACCTTTTCTACTTTTACCAGCACTACTGCTGCTGGTCTGATAGTTTATAAAGGTGGCGCAACTTACCAAACAATGGATTTGCCGAGGATTTATCCGGAAAGTGACATCCTGATTTCCCCTGTTTGTCCTACGGCTATAAACCAGACTACCTGTACCTCCGGAGGTACGCTAGTTGGCATCAAGAAATTTACCTTTAGAGGTAATGTAGTACTCGACGGCGGCCATGCAGAATGGCGTTTTGTATTTAATGGTAACCTCGTGAATGGTTCCAGTGCCGGTAGAAGTACTTTGGCTGATAATGCCACCGGCTTGGGTACATTCTATATTGCCGCAACTTTGAATAATTTGGCCGGGCAAAATAGCTCGCCTACATTCACCTCCGACCCAACGCCATTCTATTGTGTGAACATTCCGGCATCTTTCGGTTTGGGCGCAGTAGATCCGGATGGTGATAATATGACTTATAGCCTGGTGCCTGCCATTACTAACGCGCTCGGTACAGGCACCGTAAATTATATCGCTCCATACACTGCAGTCGCTCCGCTAAATGCAGTACCCGGTACATTTACTTTTTCTACTGTCTCCGGAGTAGCTGAGTTTATTCCGGCTGCTGCGCCTTGGGAAGGTATTGTGGTGTCTAAAGTGTCTGAAATGAGAAATGGTATTGAGGTGGGTACAGCGTCGCGTGAGATGTTGTTTGTGTTCTTAGAAAACTGTACCAATACTTCAGCTTCTACACCAATCACCAATGTAAGTAATGGTGAAATGCTGCCAAGTACATCCAATAGCGTTGAGTTTAAGGTCTGTGAAGCACAGCAGGTAAACTTCACCTTTGAGATGTCTCCAATAGACCCTCAAAATGATAATATTACAGTAACTAGTACTAACCTACCTGCAGGTGCCACCCTGAATGTGACCAATGATGGTACGCCCAATCCAACAGTACAGTTTGATTGGAACCTAGGTGCGGTTTCTGCCGGTACTTACCAATTCTTTATCACCTTTACAGATGACGGATGTCCATTGTCAAGTGTGAAGACGGTATCGTACACGGTGCACGTACAGCAGTTTAGTGGTAACTTTACTACGGGCTCACAAGAGCCATGTAGAAATATGTCGAATGGTTTTGCATGGATTTTACCGGACCCGAACGACACCTCACTGTATAAGTATACTTGGATGGATCCGGCCTTTAATATACTTTCCACCACTACTGGTTTACAAAACTATGGAGATACCTTAGATAATTTATTGCCGGGGGTATATTTGGTCGAGGTGGAAAACTATCGTGGCTGTAAGCGTCGCTATAGTGTAATGGTAGATTCTCCGACTTATAATGTTAAGTTTGAAGTGCCTGATGTAATATGTGTAAACACCACCGTACCGTTCAATCCAAACTATCCTAACAATGATTTCGAATCTTTGTTCTGGGATTTCGGAAATGGCACTACTTCTACCGATCAGTTCCCTGCATTGCAGTATCCTGTTCCGGGCCTTTATACCATTACATTAATAGGTACTACTGAGATTGGTTGTAAAGATACCTTTACCCAACAAATTCAGGTGGATTCTATTATGCGTCCGGAATTTGACCTTGAGCGTTATGAAATTTGTGTGGGCGATAAGATTGAAGGTGTAGCTCAATATGGTTCTCACGTAACTGATGTAAACTGGGATTTTGGTGATGGCGGAACACTTCATTCCGGACCTGTAGGTGAAATTGAGTATGCATATCCAGCTGCCGGTACCTATAACATAACCATGCGCACCAGTTACCGTAGCTGTCCTGATGTATTGTTCTCAAGATCAGTGACTGTGCACGACTATCCACGTGTATATTTAGGCAGCGATACAGGTCTGTGCTATCAAGGTCAGCCTATAGAATTGAAAAACATGTATGCAGGTGTTAACGGAGACCGCTACTTATGGAATACCGGTGCCACAACTCCTACCATCTTGGCCAATCATCATGGGGTGTATAGCCTCACTGTAACCCGTAATGACTGTGCTACTACAGATAGCGTAACGATTAGCAAGGATTGCTATATTGATATCCCGAATGCATTCGTACCTGGAAGCGGTGACCAAAGTGGTTACTTTATGCCTCGTAGCTTGCTTGCAAAAGGCGTAGCTCAATTTGATATGACTATCTTTAATCGTTGGGGTGAGCGTGTGTTCTTTACATCAAATCCTGATGGAAGAGGTTGGGATGGTACTTTGAATGGACAGCAACAGCCTCAAGGCGTTTATATTTACCAAATCAATGTTACCTACAAAGACGGTAAAACTGAAAAATACCAAGGTAATGTAACGCTAATGCGCTAATACAGACCATTTAAATATAATCTTGGTGGCGGAAATCGGAAGGTTTCCGCCACTTTTTTGTGGAGATTGGGCTTGTTTGGATATTTTCACTTGTCGAGCGTGAGGGATAGGAGTGTAAAGCCCGGAGCAGGGGGGAACGGAGTGGAGCCCTGTGAGGACTTGCAACGGATAGCCCGACTTGCCGCCATGCGGATTATGTTGGTTGCCGGCAGTTTACCCACCCCCAAATGAGTTGGGGCAGCTACACAAATCATATGACTCAATGGCGGCAAGGCACGCCCAAAACAAATTAGGGTATAATGTGGTAGTAATACTAAAGATGCGAACGCAATTTGTAGCCAATTGGTGCTTCCGATAAATCATTGTAACTTGGCCGGGAAGAAAATACTTATAATGATGATTTTTGAGACGGCCAACCGACACTTTTCTTTTCCTGAGTTTTTAGCACTGGCTGCCGAGCAAGTGCGTGAGTATGAAGCCCATCCAGAGTCTGTATCCCAGCCTGAATATGCCTTTTATACCAAGCTGAATTTACAGCGTATGAAACGCATCACGAAGGTTTTTGAGCCTGATGCAGTTTTGGTAGCGCTACTTCGGTCTATGCCTAAGCAAGACTGGTGGGTAATAACCGAGCCTTGGTGTGGCGATAGCGCTCAAAATCTGCCGCTGATTGCAGCCCTGGCCGAGGCTGCAGGAATAAGCTTGCGTATTGTGCTAAGAGATGAGAATGAACAAATAATGAATAATTATCTCACTAAGGGCGGAAAGAGTATTCCAATTCTTGTGGCCTTTGACGCACAAGGGAAGACTTTGTTTCGCTGGGGACCGAGGCCGCAAGCCGCTCAAAAGTTATTTCTGGACTGGAAAGAGAGCCCGCGCGGTAGAGATTTTGAGGCTTTTGAGCTGGAAATGCATCAATGGTATACCCAAAACAGGGGGCAGGATACACAGGCAGAGTTGAAAGAGATTTTACAATCTCTTGTCTAGGGTACTTTATGGAATCTGGCATTATTTTCGTCTTAGTGGTATCTGAAAGAAGAGGATTTGAGCAAAAATTTGCAACACATATCAGAAGAGGCTTTACTGGCGATGTATTATCAACAGCGCGACAATATATACATCGGCGAGCTGCTGAGTAGATATACCTTGAGGCTGCTTGGTGTATGTCTTAAGTATCTTAAGGATGAAGACAGTGCTAAAGATATGGTGCAGCAGGTATTTGAGAAAGTATTGCAGGATATAGGGAAGTATAAGATTGATAATTTTGGAGGATGGCTTTATCGCATTGCCCAAAATGCATGCATCTCCCAAATTCGCCTGAAAAAGCCGGTGGCCTATGAAGCCGAGCTGATGACACAGCCAGTGGAAGAGGATGCCGATAGGGCTTATTTTTGGGCAGTGGACAGAAAATATGAGCATTTGCAAACTGCGCTAGGGCGGTTAAAGCCCGACCAGGGAGTATGTGTAGAGGCCTTTTTTCTGCAGAAAAAGAGTTATCAGGAGATTGCGCACGAATATGGATATAGCCTTGCAGAGGTGAAGAGTCATATACAGAACGGTAAGCGCAATCTGCGCATTATTATTGAAGCCTTAGAGAGGGGGTCAAATGTCTAAAAGTAAACATACAACCTTAGATAAATCGGAGCAGGACTTGTGGCATTATACGAGCGGAAAGCTTACTGAGCAGGAGGCACATGCTCAGGAATTTGCGCATCTAGACGACCCATTCTGGAATGATGCCGTAGAGGGCTTGGCCGAGGTGCAGGATAAAGACAGGCTACTGAAGGCCCAACTAGAGCTGCAGCAACAGCTCCGGCGTAAGTTGGAGAGCCGTAAGAAGCAGCGCCGCAGCACACCAATGCTTACCGGTATGGTGGCGCTAATTGTGGTGATTATGTTGATACTGGCTGCGTATCTTTTTATTTTCTACTTTAGATAAGTTTACCTGTTTTTCCTCTTACGAAGCAGGGTTTGAGGTTGTTTAGAGGCATGCGTCTGGGCGAAGTCTGCAACTTGAGATGCTTCGATAGATTGCCTGGGAGGGTGCGGGTTAGGTAACAAGCTCGTTTTCACCTCAAGGCCTTGTTGGAGGTTCAATCGATGAGTGTGGACTGAAAAAAAGCTGCATTTCTATTAAGAAATGCAGCTTTTTGATTTGTGAAAGAAATGAAGACTATTGTTCTTTCTTTTTGTAATAGATTTTATCGTTATTGAATTCGTTGATAGATTGCAGCACAGGATTGGCCATGCGCTCGTAAAATCTCGAAATCTCGATTTGTTCTTTGTTTTCGTGCACTTCTTCTAGGGTATCATTATGGTTAGCAAAGTCCTCCAGTTTTCTGTGAAGTTCTTCCTTCATAGTGATATTGATTTGGTTGGCACGCTTAGCAATGACATTTATACTCTCATAGATATTGCCCGTTTTTTCTTTCATTGCGGCAACATCTCTGGTTTCGATTAGCGGATTTAGCGTGGACACTAATTTTTTAGTTGTGCTCATTATTATTACGAATTTTAATAAGTTCTTGTTGCGCGGCTTCCACCAAAGGAGCCGCATTTTTTAGGTATATTGACTCCGGATAGAGGTCTTTAAGCGTTTTATAAGAAGCAAGCATATCATTGTAGCGCTCCTCTTGCTTCTCGGCTCTGCTACCTTTGGCGTAAAGATAGTCGGCTCTTACAATCATGTAGTGGTAGTAATCTGCAAGCTGGGAGTCCGGATATTCCTGCAGCGTAGTATTATAGGCCACTTTTGCAGCTTTATACTCCTGCATGTCGAAGTAAAGCTTGGCAGCGCTAGCTTCTTTCTTTTCCAGTCTGTTTCTGCACTCGTCTATATAGCGGTTTACTTCGGGCGTAAACTTAGAGTTTTTGTACATACTGGTAAAAGAGTATAAAGCAGACATAGCTTTGTAGGTGCTGGTCTGGTCCATTGTGAATTTAGGTGCGTCGATATAAAGGCTCTTGGCGTACATAAATTCGGCTTCTTCTGCTCTCGGACTATTAGGGAAGTTATCTACAAAGTTTCTAAACTGGTAAGAAGAGCTGAGATAATCCTTTTGGTTATAAAAAGTATAGGCATATCTGTACAGCAGTTCTTCATAATTTGCTGTGCCCCTAACCACGGGAATCAGAGAAGCGTACATAGCATTAGCTTTGTACCACTGCTTACTGTCGTAATATTCATTGGCTTTGGTGAGTCTTACGTTAGCATCCGGATTTTTCAGATGAGACTCGAAGCCTTTACAGGAGCAAAGCAATGTGAATAAAACGGCTAAGCCTATTAAACTTATTTTGCGCATAATGACCGACAAAGGTACGAAATTTAAGATTATTAATAAAAATATTTAGTCATTCCGGCAGAAACTTTCTGCCTTGAAGAAAAAAACGTTTTTTTAATCCCAAATAGTATATATATTTGCGCTCTCAAAAATGCTGCGGCGGTGGCGAAATTGGTAGACGCGCAACGTTGAGGTCGTTGTGTCCGCAAGGACTTGGGAGTTCGAATCTCCTCTGCCGCACAAAATCTAATTTCAGTTTAAGATGTTTCGATTGGCTTAGTCACTCCGGTGCTAAGCCAATTTTCTTTTGTATTTCCCCATGGCGTTTTCATTTTTCTAAAAGAGGCGGTAATCGATTTTTTCGGTAGAAGGTCACATATGGTAAAAGTGTATATTTTTAATGATTTGTCAATGCATGCTATTTGGATTTTATTTTTCTGGAAAGCATTTAATTTAGCTGCGAAATTTTATTTCTAAGTTACATAAAACCAAATTTTATCCTATGTTCAAAACCATTTTACTGCAGTCTGTAGCAATTCCTGCATCCGCCGAAGAGGTGTCTAAGCTAGGTTCGTCGCTCTCCGTAAAATTTCAAAACTTTTTATTTAGTTATGGTCCCAAAATCATTGGTGCCGTTATCGTGTACGTTGTAGGCCAGTGGATTATTCGACGCCTGGTAGGCTTGATTGGCAGAGCCTTCAACTCTGAGCGTTTTGATGTTTCCTTATCCAAATTCTTGTTGTCACTAGTACGTGTTACATTTCAGTTGATGCTATTCTTAGCAATAGCCGGTATATTGGGAGTGAATATCATGGGCTTTTCAGCTATACTGGCGGGCGCGGCTGTAGGTATAGGTGCTGCGTTAAATGGTTCATTGGGTAATCTGGCCGGCGGCGTGATGATGATGATTTTCAAACCGTTTAAGGTAGGAGATATTATTGAAGCCCAAGGTCATACCGGTGTGGTCACCGAGCTGGGTGTATTTAATACAGTGATTGTAACGCCTGACAATAAAACAGTAATTCTTCCCAATGGCGGGCTGTCCACAGGTGTAATTGTAAACTTTAATAGTGCCGGTCATCTGCGTGTCGATTTAGAAATGGCTCTCGCTAATGACCAGGATGTAGATAAAGCCAGAGCTGTGGCTATAGCTGCTATGAAAAAGCATCCAAAAGTGTTGGATACACCAGCTCCGGAGTTCGCCATCAGCAGTGTTTCTGATTTTATGACCAAGGTGGCTATACGCCCATATACTACTCAAAATGATTATTGGGATGTTTATTTTGGAGTAACCGAACTGGTTAAAAAAGCCTTTGATGAGCACGGTATTCAAGGTCCTACACCTACGCGCATCGTTTATAATAAATAGGGCATGCTCGAAGGAACTAAGTCAATTAAATAATCCTCAGTAGGATACAAATGATGAGTTGAAACGGCCCGGTGCTTTTATTAAGTCCGGGCCTTTTAGCTTTTTTGAACCCTTCGGTGGTCCAACATGGCGGCTGGCATAGAATAATATTATTTAATTTTGAAACTCAATGGCAAAACCTTACTTTTGCGCTTAAAAATTACCAGAAACAATAAAAAAGAATATATGTCTGTAGTAGATTTGATTATGCCCAAGATGGGTGAAAGTATCATGGAGGCCACAGTATTGAAATGGCATAAAAAGCCGGGCGATACTGTGAAACTGGACGAAACAGTACTTGAGATTGCCACAGATAAGGTGGACAGTGAAGTGCCTTCTACTGCGGCCGGTACAATTGTTGAGATTCTATTTAAAGAGAATGATGTGGTGCCTATCGGAACCACTATTGCAAGAATCGAGACCGGCGATGGTGCTGCTAGTGTTGCTGCTCCGGCTGCTGCTCCAGTAGCTGCTCCTACTCCCGCTCCTGCTGCACCTGCAGCTCCTGCGGTAGCTAATGATACCGCTGCTACTACAGGCGGCAATCGCTTTTACTCCCCATTAGTTTTGAATATCGCTGCCAAAGAAGGCATCAGCATGTCTGAGCTAGAGCGTATTCCAGGTACGGGTAGCGAGGGTCGCGTTACTAAAAAAGATATTTTGAATTATGTAGCGAATAGAGGCGCTGCTCCTGCTGCTGCCCCTGCCGCTCCGGCAGCTCCTGCGCCAGCCGCTGCGGCAAGCCAAGCAAGCGCTCCTGCTGCAAACTACAGTGGTGCAAATGTAGAAATCGTAGAGATGGACAGAATGCGCAAGCTGATAGCTGACCATATGGTGCGCAGTAAAGCTACTTCTCCACACGTGACCAGCTTTACAGAGTGTGACGTAACTAATATCGTAAAATGGAGAGAGAAAAATAAAAACGCTTTCCAAAAACAATATGGTGAAAAAATTACTTTCACACCAATATTTATCGAGGCTATTGCCAACTGTATTAAGCGCTTCCCAATGATTAATGCTTCTGTGGATGGTGATAGAATCATCATTAAGAAGGATATCAACATTGGTATGGCCACTGCATTACCTACCGGCAATCTTATTGTTCCAGTGATTAAAAACACCGAAACTAAAAATTTGCTGGGTATTACCAAAGATGTGAACGGCTTAGCTAATGCAGCTCGTAACAACAAATTGAAACCAGACGATACTCAAGGTGGTACCTTTACTTTAACCAATGTGGGTACATTTGGTAGCTTGATGGGTACACCAATTATTAATCAGCCTCAAGTGGCTATTCTGGCAGTAGGTAGTATCAAAAAGCGTCCAATGGTGTTAGAAACTCCGGACGGAGATGTGATAGCTATCCGCCACATGATGTATCTGTCTTTAAGCTATGATCACAGAATCGTAGATGGATCTTTGGGTGCCGGTTTCTTGACCGCTGTGGCCAATGAGCTGGAAGCTTTCGACGTTAATCGTCCGATTTAAGATTGTAATTATTCATCGTTTTAAAATGATTGAGGTTGTCCTTTGGACAACCTCAATTTTTTTGCTCATTATTTAGCTATGGTGTTGGCTGGCGCATACTTTCCCTACATTTTTTGTTGTTTGAGAAACTCTAGCATATTTTCCGTGGTGCGCCCCGGAAAATATGCCCATTGGCGCATTATCTGCCTCTCTTTACTATAAACCCAGATTACGCATTAGACTCTTTATATAAAATTATTCTTGCTTCTAATCCACTTCAATAGCTCAAAAACCATAATTTATTATGCTTTTTTCACTATTTTGTGGATTATTTGCCATAATAATTTTCTTTTAAATT
>DATGQB010000157.1:0-4830 GCA_035304405.1 Edaphocola sp. | reverse complement strand
GGTGATGTGTTTAAGTTTTTGGCAGCCTGCAATGAAAAATATGATTTTATCTTCGCCGGCCCCCCTTATGCCCTTCAGGAAATCGACGATTTGCCCCGAATAATTTGTGACAAAGAATTAATAGCAGAAGACGGCGTCTTTGCACTGGAACATACTCCAAGAAATAATTATGAAGACCATCCGCAACTAATAAAAGTGAAGAAGTACGGCACTACGGTCTTTTCGTTTTTTGGCCCCAAAGTGCAAGACAACTGATACTATTTTTCGCAAACCAATAAAACATTTACACTATGATTGATGCTGAAGCGCGTAATGCCCTTTTTGACGACCTGGTGCAGGACTGGCAAGAGCAGAAAAAGCTCATCAAAGAGCAAATTAAGCTCATCGACCCGATGGCCACCTCGCTCCGAAAATCTACGGCACGCAGATTTCTTAATGCGACCCTCAATGTGGTGATGGAGATACTCATGTATATGCTAGCACTGCTCAGCATTGCTTATGTATTCTTCCTCAACAATCTGGGCCCCTTTTATATCATCGAAAAAGCTACCTCGGTGCCTGAAATCAAAGCCATGTTTTCCCAGCAGGATTTGAGCAATCTGGACCTTATGATTAAAGGTATGTTCGTATTTATTGCCTTACTCTTTTTTATCATTGGTCGAATGCTTTCCAATATCCGCAAGAAGAATGCAACGCTCAGCCTCGCCGGCAAGCACATGAAAATTATCTCGGGCCAGCATCTTGCACGCAATACCACTATCGAAACTTTAGAACAAAGACATGTCATGGTGCTCCCCCGCACAGATATAAATGTAGACTCCATTCAACACTTGCCCAAACACAACGAAAATCACGACGATATCCTATTATAAAAATATACTGTACCATGTTTGATAAAATTCAAGAGACGGCTGGGTTTATTAAAAGCAAAATTGACCTGGCTCCGCAGTTTGCCATCGTGTTGGGCTCGGGCCTGGGTGGCCTCACTAAGGCGGTAAGCATTACCCACGAATTACCTTATACCGATATACCCAATTTTCCTCAGTCCACTGTAGAAGGTCATGAGGGCAAGCTCATCTTCGGCACTATTGGCAACAAAAATGTGATGATGATGGCAGGTCGCTTTCACTACTATGAAGGCTACAATATGCAAGAGGTTACCTTTCCTATGAGGGTCATGAAGGCGCTTGGTGTGACTCATATGATTGTGAGTAATGCTGCCGGCGGCATGAATCCAGATTTTCTTATCGGAGATATCATGTTTATCCGCGACCATATCAATCTCTTCCCTGAGCATCCGCTCCGGGGCAAAAATGACCCTCGCCTGGGCGTACGCTTCCCAGACATGAGCGAGCCTTATGACCTCCAACTACTTGATGCAGCACATGCCATTGCCCGTGAGGCCGGTATCGAGGTCAAAGAAGGGGTTTACGTGGGTTTGCAAGGCCCTACCTTCGAGACCCGCGCCGAATACAAATGGCTGCACACAATTGGTGGCGACGCCGTAGGCATGAGCACCGTGCCGGAGGTCATCGTGGCCATACATTCCGGCATGAAAGTCTTTGCGGCAAGTATCATCACCGACCTCGGCATAAGAGAAGAACTGAATACCATCACACATGAAGAAGTATTGGAAGCTGCCAATGCTGCCGCACCAAAACTAGAAAAGATTGTTTCTGAACTTATTAAATCAATATAAATTATGAAAAGGATTATCCTGGCTTTAGTGCCCGCTTTTATGTTTGCTGCTTGCGGCAATGCTGATAACAATCAAGCTCATGATCACGATCATGACCATGACCACGCTCACGAGAATGCAGGCGCTACTGTAGCCAATGCAGATACCGACCCGGTATGTGGCATGCAGCGTACCGATAAATGGTCTGAGTATTCTGTCAACGGTACAGATACTGTGTGGTTCTGTAGCCCGGTATGTAAAGAACGCTATGATGCAGACCCGGCCCAGTTTAGCCCTAATCTCTAAACCTGAGTCTCGAATAGCACATATTTTATGAAACTCGTCCCCGAGAAGGCTTTGCCACTCGGGGACGTCTATTTTTATAGTTATTTGGGCGTGCCCCGCCTTTAGGGGTTGTAGTCTCCGCATTGCGCATTAGTCAGAAATGTAGCTCAAATCTCCCTTTGAGCAGCTATACTCGGCGGGTCGGGCCATCTACTTCAAGTCCTCGCAGCGCATATTTAAGCCTAGCCTCAGACTCCTACCCTTTCGCAAGGATTTTACTTTGTTATGCAATTCTTCACTCGCTCTACGCTGCTGTGTGCTTTCCGTTCCTGTCCCTCACGCCTTTCCGGCAAGGAAATTCCTAACCGGAGTGTAAAAAGGCGTCAGAATTTTCCCTGTTTAACTTAGGATTTTTTTGAAAATATATTATTTTGGCAGCTGCTATTTAAGTATCAGTTATTAACTTATGTTTCAATCATTTACAGCACAAGAGAAGTTCAAACACCTGTTCAGTCTGCCGGTTATTGTGGCTGCCTTAGGCTATTTTGTAGATATATATGACCTGCTACTTTTCGGCATAGTGCGTATCCCTAGTCTCAAAGATTTAGGCCTCGACCCCAATACTGTAGGGGTTAAGATTCTCAACTGGCAGATGTTTGGCCTCTTGCTTGGGGGCATTCTCTGGGGCATACTCGGCGATAAAAAAGGACGCCTTTCTGTTCTATTCGGTTCTATCATCACCTACTCACTGGCCAATATAGCCTGTGGCTTTCTACCTTTTTTACCCACTGAACATCTGGCTACTGTCTATATGGCGCTACGATTTATCGCTGGTATCGGGCTAGCTGGTGAGCTGGGTGCCGGCATCACACTGGTATCTGAGTCACTACCCAAAGAGCTGAGAGCCATCGGCACCTCTTTAGTGGCTGGATTTGGGCTTTTGGGCGCAGTAGTGGCCAATTTTACCGTAGAGCTGAGCGGGCAATGGCATGTGGCCTATTGGATTGGCGGTGGTATGGGTCTGGCACTGCTCATGCTCAGAGTAGGCATTGTAGAGTCGGGAATATACAAAGATGTGCAGCACAAGCAAAGCGTGGCCAAGGGCAATATGCTAATGTTTTTCAATAACAAAGATAGGTTTATCAAATACCTGAAATGCATCTGCATGGGATTGCCAACCTGGTTTTGCATCGGTATTCTGGCCATGTTTGCCAATGAATTTGGCCTCGCACATGGCATCGCGGATGAGGTTAAGCCAGGTATGGCTATCATGTGGGCATACGTTGGCATATCAGCCGGCGACTTCCTGAGCGGCTTTATCAGCAATGCTATGCGCTCCCGCAAAAAAGCAGTGCTCGCCATGCTTGGCTTTACCCTGCTTGGCGTGGCACTATTGTTATTCGGCCCTGTGCGCAGCGCAGGATGGTATTATTTCTACTGCGTTTGGCTGGGCTTGGGCACCGGCTACTGGGCTATGTTTGTAACTATCGGAGCGGAGCAGTTTGGAACCAACATTAGAGCTACTGCAGCCACCACCATCCCCAATTTTGTGCGAGGCCTACTGGTACTCATGACTTTCATGTATGAGGTATTGAAAACTGGTGGGATGAATGTAATTTTAAGTGCTGCTCTTGTGGGCTTAGTCGTGTTTGCACTCAGCATCTTTGCTACTGCGACCATTCCCGAAACACATGGCAGAGACCTCGATTTTATTGACGAGTAGGCTGCCTAGGTATTTTATAAATCAATTCATTGAGAGAAATAATAACCTTATTTTCTCAATAGCAGTCCCAAGAGCCATGTAAGACTGGACTAAAATGAAACACTCTTCAAGTAAAATTTACTTCCACAGTTGTAAGTACACAGAGAATGACGCTAAAACGGCGACTTCGGTAAACAATCTTACAGAATATTAAATATTCTCCTCACAAAAGGGAGTACTCTGATAAGCTTTTTGTATCTTAGCGTCTGCTTTGCGACGCAGCTGATTTTATAAAATCCTATCAGACTAGCCAACACCTCTGAGCATGTCATGCTGATAGCTGATTCATAGGAACCCGTTTCAGTGCAGCAGGAGAAAGCTTTCCACGACTATTGCTACAATCTACACCAAGAATAAAAACACATGAAATTAAAATACGGGCTGAGCATATTTCGCTCGTGAGCTGTATAAAAACCCTTTAATACCAAAATTAATGTCACAAACATTAAACCCCAACAGGCTTCGAATCAAAGCTTGGCAATCCCTGCAAAAACGGGTGCACGCTTACCTCTCATCAGCACATGGGGCTATAAACAATACCACCGGACGGCATTACTTAAAGATTGACCTTCAGTTGGTGCTCATTTTATGTATGTTGTTGACTGTAAACGTTTATAGCACATTTTCGCTTCAGCTATTTGCTATCAACAACGTGAATTCAGTAGTTGACTTCCTCGTTATTAGCGACATTTTTATCATTTTAGGATCAATGGTGGTGATATACTGCCTGTTCAACCAACACCGAAAGGGATGGTTTATGCTATGCAGCCTATTCAATTACGACTGGCTCTCCTCAATTGAGTATTTCAAGCGATTCTCAGAATGGGGTGAACTATTGAGTCCTTGGACCAGCAATACGCAAAGCATATCCTCAATTACAATGTTCATCTCCCTGCTAGCACCACTGCTGGCAAGCTCTTTTTTATTCAAAAAAGAAGTTTTAAAGCACTTTGGCATTGCACGCATTCAGGCTATTTGGATGTTAGGTATCTCGATACTGGCTCCTGTGCTAGCACTCCTGCTGCTTTATTGATTCCTTCTTGGCAGGAGCATAGCGCTAATGGAAAATCTACAACCAGCTAATTTGACAAAAAATCTACACTAA
>DATGQB010000156.1:0-4538 GCA_035304405.1 Edaphocola sp. | reverse complement strand
AGATTACGCATTAGACTCTTTATATAAAATTATTCTTGCTTCTAATCCACTTCAATAGCTCAAAAACCATAATTTATTATGCTTTTTTCACTATTTTGTGGATTATTTGCCATAATAATTTTCTTTTAAATTCCTAATGCGCAATTTGGGTTAAAAATCTTCTCTCAGATATTTCAAAAACAGCTCCAAGCCTTCACGCTTAGATTCGTCTAAATGGTATTTAATATTCTGCTTAAAGTAATGGTTCATATCATAAAAGTCCACTACTTGCTCTTTAATCACCTCATCTATATGCGCCACGCCCAGAGCATTGGCAGTATTAAATGCATCCATAAAGTCTTGCGGGATGTCTTTATTGGCAATCCATGCTGCGAAAACAAAGTCCAGGCCTGTAAAGGCCTTCCAGTGTTCTGATAAATCATATACGTACGGAAATCTGCTATTGGCTTGCAGTGCTCTGTCACCAATGATTACCGCTCCCGTTTGCTCATTGATTAGGTCTATAAAATTTTCTGGGGCGGGGAGGAGCTGAATGTCTAGCTGCCAGTACTTCTTCAGCAGAATTTCGGCCAGCCGTACCGATGTGCGGGATTGATAGTCTAGATAGATGCCTTTCAGTTGCTCAATAGGCACCATGCTGTAGATGCACACAGAAGCTACGGGTCCGGAAGCGGCAATGCCATAATCTGCAATAATGCGTGCGTTGGGAATGCTCAACAGCGCGGCTGTGGACACCAAGCCTATGTCTGTGCTATCATTTTTCAGTCTCTCGGCTATCAAAGCCGGGTAGGCCACATCCAGTATCATCTGCTCGCGCACCGGATGGCGTTCAATCCCGTATAATAAGGGTTTTGTGTTTAAATAACTAACGGCGCTAACCTTTATTTTCCGACTCAAAATAGTACTTTTGTGGGCAAAAGTAACTTATAAATCTTCAAAAGAAAATCCAATTTTGTCTTTAGTTATATATACAGATGGAGCCTCCAGAGGCAATCCCGGCAGAGGGGGTTATGGTGCAATTTTACAATGGGGTACAGTGCGCAAGGAGTTGGCTCAGGGCTATAAGCTCACCACCAATAATCGCATGGAGCTGTTGGCGGTAATCGCTGCACTCGAGGCGCTCACGCGCGAAGGGCTGGATATTGTCATCTATTCCGACTCGAAGTATGTGGTAGACTCAGTGGAAAAAGGTTGGGTTTTTGGCTGGGAAAAGAAAGGTTATGTGGGCAAAAAAAATGCCGATTTATGGGCACGATTCTTAAGGCAGTACCGCAAGCACCGTATCAAATTTGTATGGGTTAAAGGCCATGCCGATAATCCTTACAACAACCGTTGCGACCAGTTGGCTACTCAGGCCGCCGACGGCAATAATCTCATTAGCGATATTGGTTACGAGCAGGAATTTTACGCTAGCTAATTCATCATCAGCCAGTTAAAACCAAATCTGATATGGGCATTGGGCATAGCATAGCCTGGTGCTGCCATAAGGTTTTGAGTTTGCCATAACTGCTGCAGCTGATCTCCTAATAAGAATATGCGCAGGCGTTGTACTTTAAAATTGAAAAATAGGCTCAGTGCTGGGCTGTTGCTGAGGGTATAGTTGTCCTGGTAGTAAAACTGATTGTGTACAAAACTATAAGCATCGGCTTTATAATCGGTATGATAGCGAGCTTCTACGCCTACGAAGGTGTGTAGCTTATTGGCAAACATACTCCATTTATATGCCAGCTGATGACGCAGCATGAGCGCGGGCAGGTGCAGCGGGGCATCGCCAGCTATTTGTTGCCACACCACTTCATTGTCTAGGTAGAAAGAGCCCCACTTAAACAGCTTGCGACCGCTGAGCTGCAGCACAGAAAAGCTAGCATCAAGCTGTGCAAAGGCGAGGTCTTGATTCAGGTATATATAGTTTGTAATCAGCTTATTGTCTAGTCTTACCGAAAGATTTATTTTAGGTATGTCCAGCTTGCCATATATACCGGTAATCGCTGTCTTATTGAAATCATTGTTGATTTCGAAAACATTAGTTTTAAAAAACTGCTGCTGGTAGCTCGGACTCACAATATGTTGCTGCGCGCCAATTACAATACTACCCAGCTTGCTAAAGCTTTTCGACAGCTCTCCTTCGAGTGTTAGGTTGCCAATAGTTTGCTCTCCTGTAAGGAAAAATATGGTTCTGGCATGATACGACCATTGATTGTCTTTTAGCGCATCTTTGCGCAACTGACCATAAAGGTAAGCACCTGTATTGCGTATCACACCTGTATCTCTGATAGCGGCAGTATCATTGTTTACAAATCGGGTCTTAAACTGGTCGAAGCGTATGCCAGCACCTGCTTCCAGATTCAGCATTTGCTCTTTTTTGCCAATAAATGTATTCAGCGTAAACCGGTTGTCCACCGCAGTATGTTTAGGCATACCAAATACAGTATCCCCACTGCTGAAGTTCAGATTGTCGTAGAAGGCATAATAATGTGGCTCGGGTAGGGCATCTACATATTTGTGGCGGTTACTATAAATATCCAGCACATGCTTTATAGAAAATCTAGGGATGAACTGGTATTCATATCCTGTAGAGTCGGCCGTATATATCGTGTCTGTTTGTCCCCAGGCATAACTGTTTTCGAGATAGCCTTGTATATCAGTACTTCGGTTATGCACCGGAGAGTTGCCCGCTCTTATGCCTTCTATTACAGTAGGTATAGCACTTCTGTTGGTGTATCTAGATTCAGATAAGTGCGACTCGTCTAAGATACCCCCATTTTCGTCCTGCTTAAAGTTGTTCATAATCAGCGCCAGATACATTTGGTGCCGTTCATTTTCACTTTTATGATTGGCAGTGATAAATGCATTGACCCCACTGGCTTTTTGTCTGCTAAAAAAACCATCCGAGCTGTTGTTCGCTATTTTAAAAGCAAAGTTGGAACGAGGGTTAATATTTTGTGTATGTAAAAACTCTACCCACTGCATTTGCTTGGAGCCGAGCATAAAAGAAAAAGAGGTATAGGGTCGGGTAGTATGTATAAAAGGCACACTATCCAGCGTGTATTTATACATATTCCAGTTGTCATTCCCTATTCTTAGTTGGGCTTTTGAATAAGGTTGAAACAATCGTTGTTGCGCTACCGAGCCCCAATTGCCCAGGTCTTGATACCATACCGGCTGCTGGTACTGATTGCGGTGAAAAAACAAGATGCTACTATCATATTCCCGGGCAATGTCTGAATTGAGATATTTGTAATGAATAATAGCAGGCTCTTCGTCCCAGTCGGTAGATTTTTTCTTTAGGTCGGTACTGTCCTCAGTAGGTGTATTATTAAAAGGGTCAAAGGTATTGTTGCCATTCTGTCCGTCTAGGCCAAAACGGTCTCTCCCGTTTTGCGCCAAAACATTCAGACTGCCACCAATAAGCAGACTACCACATAACAGCAATGCAATCGAAAAAAAATACTTAGCTCTCACCCTCTTGCTCGATTTAGTTCATTCTTACCTGCCGGCAAAGCTATTAAAAATAACGTATTTATAATGGTAAATCGCCTATCTAGGGGCATATATATTTAAGAGCGCTCCTGCGGCTTCAGGTTGTGCCAATCAAGATGCAAAAGGAGTCTGCACTGCAGCTGGGGATGAGCGGGGCTAGCTAGTTTACCCTTAGTGTCAGGGTGTTGTATCACATCCCGTGGAAATCTTCACTTTCTAATTCAATACGCTAATATTAAATGTCGCAGAAAACTCCCGGTATCTTATTGCTAACAATGATCATGACAACTACTCTTTATATTCCTCGATTGTTACTGTTACAAAATGATTATAGTCCAAAACTATATTTTCTTCATGATACATTTCTTTGACTTTTGCAATCGCAGCATCAATATCTTCTGCCTCGACCTCTACTATTTTTGATAATATTTCCTGTATCTCAACTCTAAATTTTTCCATTACTTATTTTTTTATAAATACCACGACCGTTAAATTCGATTAACCCTTTATCTCGGAGTAACTGTAGCTGCTGCCTTATTTTATCTTTAATATAATTGTTGTTAGGATATTTTGATTTTAGTTCGTGCTCAAATTTATAAATGTCATCAAGTGTAAATGTGTCTTTTTTGATTGAATCTACACATTTCATAACCTCCAAAATCCAGCCCTTAGCTACTTCGTTTTTTGAACGTAAGAAGAGTGTTTTTTGAAAAGATTGGTGGACTTCATTCGGATTTATGATTTGTGAATTTTTCACCAAGAATACTTTTCCTGCTTCTGCTACTTTTGAAATATCGATATTACAACCCACCCATCCAGCTCTCTTTGCAGTGGCTGGTAATGGTGGTCTTTTGAGAATAATCTCAGGAGTAAAGAACTGTTTGGGAACTATGAGGAAATTATCAACCGTCCAGTTCTTGGTATAAGTTAAAAAGAAAAAATTAGGATTATTTTCGGAGTTGATTCGTTCGATCATTGTTTTATAGGCACCATCCGATACTCGAGTAGAAAGTTTCCCTTTTTTACTTTTCAGTTCAAATTCCTCACTACAATATTTG
>DATGQB010000155.1:0-5577 GCA_035304405.1 Edaphocola sp. | reverse complement strand
TTAAAAGAAAATTATTATGGCAAATAATCCACAAAATAGTGAAAAAAGCATAATAAATTATGGTTTTTGAGCTATTGAAGTGGATTAGAAGCAAGAATAATTTTATATAAAGAGTCTAATGCGTAATCTGGGTTTATATCAGTCAGCAAAGGCAAATAGCGCTCAGGTTGTTCTCAGAATACGGTAGTCGGGCGGTTATAATATTATACCGGTGTAGGAGGCAGAGACGCAGGAGAAGGGCAAAATATAAGGGCTGTAAGCATGATTACCTACAGCCCAATGTCCTTACCATTCCCAGCGCAACATCAGTTGCGTGCTGAAGCCCTGCTCAGGCAGGTTGAGTATGCGGTAACGGCTCATATTGTTTTGATACACGGTATTGGTGATATTGCGCAATTGCAGATAGAGGCTCAGTTTCTGTTTCCCAATCAGAAAGCTGTTTTGCGCACTGAGGTTGAGCAAAAAATAGCCCTCAGTTGGTGCTTCATTCCTATCCACGCGGCGCTGCGCGGCAAAATACTGTCCGTTGAGTGCCAGTTGCACATTATTCCACCACCGGGATGAGCGGATGGATGGTTGCCATATTATTTCCTCACGCAAAGAGAAAGGCGGTGTAAAAGGCAGCGGCATACCGGAACTTAAATTTTGGTTCCAGACATACTCAGCAGCAAGATTGCTCTGCCATTGTGTATTCAGTTTCCAGTTCCAGATGAACTCGGAGCCAAAGAAAACTGCTTCTGCGCCCTTGTATTGGTACACCTGGCCGGCATCGGGCAGGGGCGAGAAGCGGGCAGAAGGACTGAGATAAATATACTGTTCAAAATAATGTGCAAAAGGAGTCCATTGCATGCTCATGTTCTGCCAGTCTACATGCGCGGTGGCATCAATCATATAAGCCCGTTCAGGTTTGAGCTGAGCATCGCCCATCTCATGACGAAAGGTGCCATGATGCACACCATTGGCCGTAAGCTCTACCAGTGCGGGAATGCGGTAAGCGCTACCAGCGTTGAGCTTAAAATGCCATAGCTCTGTGGGCTGCCAGAAAGCGCCTACTGAGCCACTAAGATTAAAATAGTCTCTGTCTATTTCCGGACTGCGTTGCCGCTCTCCTACCGGTGCTCCGGCACTGTCGTACTGCGTGACGTAAGCTGCGGCTGCGTATTGCCGGGCATAATCTGCCCGCACTCCCGCGTTGAGCAGCCAGTTATTATTGAGCTGATAGGCACTGAAATGATACAAACCTAGTTGAAATGCCGTATAGGATGGCAGGAGAAACTCATAACCACCACGACGATTGCTTTGCCACTGCCCTTGCAGCCCATGGGAGCGCTGCCAGGCCCCGCCCTTGGAGCTATACTTAAGATTGCCGGACAAGGTGTACAAATCCAGGCTCAGCGCTTCATCGCCCTGCGGGGCCGGTTCCAGCCCATGCGCGTGCGCAGGTGAATGTTCCGCGCGTGCATTATATTGAAGTCCTAAGTCCAGCTCCAGCTTGCCTTGCGGCAACAAAAGCAAAGTATTACTCAGTAGCTTTGTATGATTGATATTTTGGTAGGGCAATGCTACCGCCCTTGCATCTACATCAGGACTCAGCTGCCATGCACGAGGAATACCAATGGCACCCACAAAAAAACCGGCTTTTTGATGATAGTGCGACAGATATAGTTGTGTATTGCCCCATGGTTTGCGGATGCCACTAAGCCAGGAAACACCAGCTTCTCTGCCGCCAGTGTTTTGCAGGCGATGCCGGTAAATAGGTAATTGGTACCCATTATAGGTAAATGAATCTGCCGGCACCCGATATGCAGCAAAATCCTGATAGCTAAAACGAATCAAATTATACCATCCCGACTTACTATATTGCAGTTTAGCACTGAGGCCCAACAAATCATTATTGGATTTATAAGAGCCTATGAGTTCGCCACGAATAGTATCTGCGGCACTAACAATGGGCGGCAAAATATTAATGACCCCGCCTAAACCATCTGAGCCGTACATGACGGATACCGGACCCTTGATGAGTTCCACTCGCTCTACACCAAATTGATCTATTTCCAAACCATGGTCGAGGCCCCATTGCTGTCCTTCCTGCTTAATGCCGTATTCGTTCACCACCACCCTATTCAGACTTAGTCCGCGAATTACAGGCTTGGCAATGCCTACTCCCGTCTGCAAAGCTCTAAAACCCGGCAATCGCTCCAGCGTATGCACAAAACTATTGCCCTGATGCTGCAAGAGTGCATCTTTACGAATATAACTCAAATCAAGACTACGAGCAATAGGTGCATTGGATTCGTAGCGACCAATAACGATATGTGTGCTGATATCATGAGCGTGCAGCATACTGAGGCTATCCTCCTCTGCATCCTGAGCTGCTGCCCATACCGGCAGCAGCAACAGAACACAACTTAAAACTCTTCTCATGGCAAGATATTCACTTTAATCTGCTCTTCATACCGGTTATACTGGGCATCATATATGCGAATAGTAAACACCGCTAATCCATTGGCAATAGAAGCGGGCAAGACATAAGCTTGCTCCACTGATACACTCTGAATATCGGCATTGCCAAAAGAAATTTCATCAAAATCTATATCATTGCCGTTAGCATCCTCACACTCAAGACTGAGCTTCCCACCTTGAAGGGAGTAGTTATCGAGCACAAGACCTTTCAGTACAAAATGCGTATCACGCTGCAAACTTATCGAATCTGCTGCAGGCAATTCTCTCTGGAATTGAGGGGCTTCGCTATCTAAAGCATTACTTATCTGAATGGTAAAAGACACAAATTCTGCTTCATTGCCCAGCTCATCAATAAGTCTGATGACGCAGTGATAATTGCCTGAAAAGGCGTCTTCCGGGATGGCAATGTGCTCGGTTACCTCTGCCAGTTTACCCGAAACCGGAGCTATATGCAGGTATTCCCATTCGCTCAGCGGGCGCTCATGACCATGACAGTCGTAATTAGGGTGTATATCAATTTTGTATTCAGAAAGCTCATGAGCTCCTTCAAAACGCATTTTGATGCGTAGCTCCTCACCACTTAGCATAGGCAATACATTATCCTGGATGGTACCACAGACATCTGCACTGATTTGTGGCACACTGGTTTCCAGAATAGTGATTACCGGCCTTTTGTTTTGGTCTTTGTTTTTCTTTTCACAGGAAACAATAAATATTGAGGCGAGCAATACAGCTGCCAGGTACAAATACTTTCTCATTCTTATTAAATATTTTTTCTTCTTTAAGGGAAATAAAACAGTGTTCTGAAAATGCATCGATAGGGCCACAATGGGTCTCTAGCCAATACATAAGCCAGACAGACGAAGTTGACAGCATGCCTAATGATGCATACTTCAACAAAATATTAGCACATGAATATTGGGCAAAGCCAAACAATCATAGCATTGTGAGCGCAACAGCGTACGCCCTTGCCATACAAGCACTTTGAAATGCTTGCAGCAAAAATGATGCGCTGCCCCTAGTACTAAGAACATTGAACTGGCGGGCCCCTTAATAAGAAAGAAAAGAAGGCATCCTGAGGATGAATATGATAGCTCCCCGGCTGAAATTCGGGAAATACCAATACCTGATAAGGTTCGAATACAAAATTCAGCGCACTGTGCATAAACTGCGGCAGCAAATCTGTAAGATAAGCACAGTGGTGGTGCTGGGATTCGAAATATGCGCTGGCGGCACCATCCGGGCGGTGTGTGTCGCAGATGTGAACCGTGTCTTCATGCTGATGGAGACCGTGCAATACCTGCCTTATCCCTAAGTTGAAACTTAGCGAAAAAGCCATTATAAACCCTACAAGTATATGCAAGTAACCTCTATGCATGAATACTGCAAAGTTATCTTAAATTCAGGTCAGTTGGTAGTGGCATGCATAAAATTAACGGTTTGGTCATACTACCAAACCAAGTCCACCCCATATTTAGGTCTTTTTAGCTTTACTGATTTAGGGAATGCGAAGTGTGCATTTGAAAGTTTACTCGGATTTATGGAGATGGCGCGCTTATCTTCTATGAATTTACTACGAACATCAATAGTAATAACACGCAGGGGCAAAGCGCCTCCGGATGCTTTAAGATAGGCATTCCACTCTTCCATATTGTAGTTGAGATAAGGGGTGACATCTACCTTTATTTCGGGATTATAAAAATAAATATAAGCCCGAAAATCAGCATCAACCTTTATTGCTTTGCAGGGATATCCCAGAATGGTATCTACATCGTCCACATCAAAAACTCTTACCCAGCGAGTAGTCTTGGCTGTTTGGTCAATCTTATAAGCGGTATTGTCGCGATTGAAGAAAAAGTAAGCATTATTATCTGCCTGATACAGTTTCACATGTTGTCCGCGCTCATTCATGACCATGTAGTTAGTAGCATTTACGAAAACCTTTTGTTCTCTATCAAAAAATGCCGCTACCTTATCATTTATATTCTGGCCTTTAAGGTCAGTGTAATTCATCACATAATGGATGTGTCCTTCGAAGTAGGAATCTGAGTCCCTCTTGCTCTGAGCAGATGTCGGCATAGGCAGCACAGCAGCAAGCATAAGAATTAACGGAAGAATGGTCAGGTTCATAATGCACTATTTAAACCGACAGCGCCGGCAATTACACAAAAAATAGATAAACAAATATGAAGATAGGGTAAAATTGATATATTTACATGCGAAATATGTCAATCTTATTTATTTTTCAAAAGAGGTGTAAAAAGGCTAATAGTAACTGCAAAATATGGAATTAATCATCGATATTGAAACGGTTAGCGAGAAAAATTCATACGAAGTACTGGACGAATCACTGCGTGCACACTGGGAGCATAAGGCTAACTTTTTGAAACTGAGCGATGAAGAACGAGACACTCCCTCAAAAAGTTATTTTAATCGTGCAGGCATTTATGCCGAATTCGGCAAAATTATTTGCATAGGACTGGGATTTATAGACCGGGAAAAGCAACAGATTCGCATCAAGAGCCTTCACCAGCACGATGAACGCGAACTCCTAATTTCCTTCCTAAGCCTGATACAAAAGCTGGAGCAGGAGCATAAAGCAAGCATAGTGTTCTGCGGCCACAACATTAAGGAATTTGACCTACCTTATATTTGTCGGCGTGCCTTAGTACATGGCCTATCACTCCCCAGCTCGCTTAAATTATCCGGCCTGAGACCCTGGCAAAATCCCCATCAGGATACACTGGAACTCTGGCGCTTTGGTGATTTTAAACACTATACCAGCCTAGACCTTCTGGCTCATGTACTGGGTATCCCCTCATCAAAAACTGATATCGACGGCAGTGAGGTAAACAGGGTGTACTGGTTGGAAAATAATCTGGAAAGAATAGCCCAGTACTGCAGCCGCGATATTTATACTACCGCCCTTGTATATTTGAAACTAGCTCATCAGGACGCTGGCACTTATGAAGCTGTGTATGTATAATCATCGGTTTCCATACTCGCAACCAGTAATTCAGTGTAAAGAGCACAAAGCAACATGAAGCCAAATGGAATCAGGCAAATACAGGCAACTGCAGGGAATAATAACTGAACTAAATACTGCTTTCTTCT